>JACDZI010000197.1 GCA_013426785.1 Rhodocyclaceae bacterium
ATGTGGCGCCATTACGCCGATCTTCGGTGGCTCCTTTATGGCGATCAATGACATGCATGCCCATCCGTGCAACCGCATTAGCGAGTGAAGCGCAAAAAAGGCAGAGTAGTAAGCTCTTATCAATTGCCATCCTATCGATCGCGGAAATTCCGGTCGGGTGTTTTCGGCAATTAGACTCTCGAACGCGGCCGTACAGAATCGGTCAGCCTCGTGAGAATAGAACTCTGCGATCTTGCTCGTATTGGATACGAAAAGCGTGAAAGCTCCATCCTTCGGTTCGCTGTTTATGTACGCAACCTTAGCTCGCAAAAAACGATCAGTGGTTACGCTGCGGGCACCTTTGCACGCAGCGATTCCTGACAGCCAAAGCGGCCTAAGTGCCGTAGCTGCAGACATTGCTCAGATGCTGAAGTCTTTCTTAATGAGGCGGGCGAACTCGCCTGAGAGGTCTTTGACAACTTTTGCATTCTTCTCGAACTTTGTAATCGTCATCTTTTCGCTAATGGGCACGAGTAGAGCTGCAAACCTGGCTTTCGAGAAATTCTTCCCATGTTGAGCCGCGTAGATTCGTACCACTTCTGGAAAGGTATCCATGATCGCCCGAAAAACTGTTGGTGACGTCAATTTGTCACTAATACCTAGTTTCTCTAACACATCTGCGAATGCGGCCAGGTACGCATTGGTAACCTGAAATACATGCTGAGGAGTTGGCGAGCCAAACACCGGAAGTACTGACTTAAATGCAAGATTGAACGTGACACGGGAGATCAGGTTCTTTTGCCGCGATGCTGAACTCATGAGACCAACTAGCGTGCTGCTGGATTCCTCCGCGAAAAGATCAAATATCTCGCGAAGCAAGGTCTCTCGTTGATCCTCACGTTCGGCAAGTTGCTTAATATCGAGTAACAGTTCATTAGGTACTTGTCGCTGTTTTGTGTTTATGTCAATAAAGAGGCGCGCCTCTTCAGTCGGCGTTAGCCCGCTATAGATCACAACGGGAACGCGAAGGGCCGTCTCCGCTAATGAAAACCCGAATACGCGATGCTGGCCGTCCAACACAAGAAACGACTTTGGTGTGTACGAAAATTCAATTGTCTTACTCCCTCCGACCAGCTTTATTGCAGCGTCAGGCTGTGCGGAAAGAATTATGGAACCTGGGATTGTCCCCACACCAGAATCGATATATTGCGCAATGTCCTGAGCACGCCTCTTGTCCAATACGCGCTGAAATCCGGTATCGCGGTCTTCGTCCCGCGTAGTTACGTAGGAGCAGTTAGCCAAAATGTCTGTTGGCATGGTTAAGCTGAAGAACTGCTTGTTCGCCTGAAGAATCAACGAGACCGCATACCTGACCCGATCACCGGGGATGGGGGCTTTGGGATTCTTTAATGGGACTTGAGCCACTTCGCTCTCCTGCGTATAGCAAAATAATGGCGCAATCATACAGCGCAGCGATCTCTTAGGTAGCATGGATAACCAGCCGACGTCTGCTGTCGCCGAGAAGCGGTCGCGGCAGACCTGGTTGAGCGAACGGCAGCAAAGGGTCGATGACCGCCGTCCTGCCAGCGCCGACTTTTTAGAACTCCAGCGGATCGACGTCCAGATGCC
>JACDZI010000198.1 GCA_013426785.1 Rhodocyclaceae bacterium
AGTCGAACCAGGTCGAGTGGAAACCGGCATCGGTCATGATGATCGGCAGGCAGCCAACGGGCAGCAACTTCGCCACGCGGGCCAGAAAGCGACGATGCACCTCACGGTCGCCATATTTACGCTGCGGGTGGATTTCCTCATACAAGGTCACGCTGCGTCCCTCAACAGCAATACTGGCGCGCAACAGATGCCAGCGTTGATCGACGCTGGCATCCGACCAGTCGACCACCACCAGCACCTGCTCGATCCCGGCCAGCCACTGCGCGGCTACTTCCCGATAAATCAGCTCGCGCGCCCGATACAGCGAGGGGTTGCCCAGCAGCCGGTCGATCCGTTTGATCCGGTGCCGCATCGCCGTGGCCGACTCGATCGAGCGGGCCAACTGACTCAAGCTCAACCGCCCGCCACTCAATGCACCGCATACTGCCGCTTTGACGGCCTCCGCCAGCGTGGCATGGAGACTTGACAGACATTCACACAACATTCCATCTACAATCTTCCGCGCATGCATGGCCCTTCCTCCATCAACGTTTGGTCGCCGCGATAGAGGTCTTATCGGCGCCATGCATGCACTTCTTGATTCGCAACCTATTGAACATCAAACACTATTCGTGGGGAAACCTCAGGGTCCGACCACATTCGAGTTTGCACTACGCAACCCCAGCCGAATTCCGCCACGGATGCGAAATCAGTTCAACAACCGGGGCCACGAATCTCTAGATCAGAATGGTCCGATAAAACCGGTCAGGTCAAAGCGGCGTTCCACATCGGTCGTGATCCCCGTGTACAGGGAATCACCGATACACTCGATCAAGTAAAGGTGCCAACTCACGGAGTCAGGGGGGGTGTGAACGAATCACGGATAACGCACCGATGACCGATCACTTGGCATAGTCGCGGCTAACACTCAGCCGATCAGTACCAGATGCTTGGCAGGAATCGGTTAGCAACACCCTATTTCTTGAGAACGGCCACAATGTCCTGAGCTAAGTCAGGCTTTTCGCTCACCAGCGCACTGACCGGATGTGGGACAACATCCGGCCAGCCGTGCCCACGAACTCACGCCGCGACTGTGGAAGCAACTCTTCGCCGACAATCCGCTGCGATCGCCATTGCATAGCCTTCGGGCGTAGGCAATAACGCCCGGTAGTTACCGGTTACGTTGGCTCAACCGGCCATTGAACGAGGATCCGTTGCGTGTCGAATTTCGCAACTGCACTCAAGGATGAAGTTTCGCGCATCGAATATTTGGGATCAGGAGGACGCCTTTGCTGATTTGGTTGTGTGCGGTTCTCAGCTGGATACCTATTTCCTGGGCGGCCAGTGAGAGCCGCAGCAGTGTGCCGCCATACCGGCTGGAGAGTGTAGCCAGGCTACTCTCGAGAATCTTGGTGCTCATCTGTGGCTCCATGAAGTGACGAGAGGATCGTAACAAGCGCATGGCGGCTCATGCTTTTGAAACGCGCCCTGCAAGGGCGTATTTCGGGTGGCAGATTTTCTTGGGTGTGATTTAGAGCCTATTTCAGTAGGCCAGTTGCACGCCAAGTGATGATGCCGCAGGCG
>JACDZI010000199.1 GCA_013426785.1 Rhodocyclaceae bacterium
CATGGCCCGCTACAAACCCATCGACACCAGCCCGCGCTTCATTGCCGTTGATCTGCAACGGCAGTTGCTCCCCGGCAGTTTCGAACACGCACTGAACCACCTGATTGAACACGAACTGGACCTCTCCCGCTTCGACACCCGCTACAAGAATGACCTCACCGGCGCCTCGGCGTACCCGCCCGCGATGTTGCTCAAAGTCGTCCTGTTCGCCTACAGCCAGGGCATCGTCAGCAGTCGCGGCATCGAACGGGCCTGCCGCGAGCACGTCACCTCCATCGCCCTCTCCGGCGACTCGGCCCCGCACTACACCACGATCGCCGCCTTCGTCTCCCGCCTGGGCGATGACATCGCCCAGATATTCAGCCAGGTCCTCTACCTGTGCGACCGGCAAGGCCTCATCGGCCGCGAGATGTTCGCCATCGATGGTGTGAAGCTACCCAGCAATGCCAGCAAGGCCAAGAGCGGTACACGTGCCGACTTTGAGCGTCAGGCCGCCAAGCTTGAAGATGCCGCGCAGGCCATGCTCGCCCGCCACCGCGCGAACGACAGCGTGCCCACCGAACCTGGTCTTGATGCCAAGGCCCGGCAGCGTATCGAACGCCTCCAGACCGACGCGGGCAAGCTCCGTGATTGGCTCACCGCCAACCCCGAAGATCGCAAGGGCGCCAAGGGCAGCATCCGGAAGAGCAATCGCACCGACAACCAGTCAGCCAAGATGGCCACCAGTAAGGGCGTTATCCAGGGCTACACCGGCGTCGCTGCCGTCGATGCCCGGCACCAGATCATCATCGACGCCCAGTCCCACGGCACCGGCTCGGAGCAGGAACTGTTGCTACCCGTGATCCGGGCCACCGCCCCGATGCGTACCGACCAGACCCTGATCACGGCCGATGCCGGCTATCACTCCGAAGCCAACATCAGCGCTCTGGCCGAACAGGAGATACCGGCGCTCATCGCCGACACCGGCATGCGCCAACGGGATGAACGCTTTCAGGATCAGGACAAGTACAAAGCACTCCCCGATCCGATCTACGACAAGGCCCACCCGAAGAAGGCGGCGAAGCACTACCGCCCCAAGGACTTCGCCTACGACCCGGAGACCGGCACGTGCCTCTGCCCGGCCGGGAAGTCGCTGTACCAGAACGGGGCGAACTGCAACCACAAGGGACTGATCGGGACGAAGTTCCAGGGGGCGTTACGGGATTGCATGCCCTGCGAACTGCGGGACAAATGCCTCAGGACGCCGGAGAAGACCAAGACGCGGCAGGTGATGTTCTTCCGGGGCCGCGTGGCGGGCGGCGTGGAAAGTCCCAGTGCGCGGATGAAGCAAGCCATCGATTCGGAACGTGGCCGGCAACTCTATGGCCAACGCTTTGCGACGGAGGAGCCGGTGTTCGGCAACCTCCGGCACAACAAGCGGCTGAACCGCTTCACGCTCAGAGGCCAGAAGAAGGTGGATGGACAATGGAAGCTTTATTGTCTGGTGCACAACATCGAGAAGCTGGCGCATCACGGCTACGGGCAGTAGGGAACGGG
>JACDZI010000200.1 GCA_013426785.1 Rhodocyclaceae bacterium
TGGCTCCTATACGCCGATCTTCAACTGGCTCCATTACGGCGATCGCTGACAGACACTGTGTCGCAAAGAAGTCATCGGCCACTTGAGCCAGCTCTTCCAGCCGACGTGTGACAGTCTGCGGGGAGAAGCTTTCCACTTGATATGCGTGCTCAGCACCTTCCGCAAGGTAGCGCACCTCCCGATGGAAGGCCGTGTGCTGTTGCGTCCACGCACCTGGTTCCGGCACAACAGAGTCGTGCCGCTCCGCGAGGTGGGCAAGACTTCGTTTGAGCCAACCCTGAAGTCGGTCTACGAAGAAGGTGTTGGTGTCCGCGATGAACCGGTCAAGATCGAAGTTCTCGTTTTTCAGCTCCGGGCGGGCACGCGACAAACCCCAACGAACATAGTCGCTTGGTACATGAGCCAGCAGCTTCTGTCCCCAGATCAAGTGCCGACGACTGGTCGAAAACTTCTCGCCACGCAGAAATAGTAACTCGTTAATAACGTGATTTTCGGGAACATTTAGGTCACCGCCAAGCGCCAGATAAATTGCTGGGAACAGCAGGGTGTGATAGTAAGTGTTATCAAAGCCATAGAAATGAACAATTGAAGATTTGTGATCCGTAAAGAATGGGTGCTCAGGGGCGGCTTGCCTGTCGGCGGCGAGGTAGCCAGCGGCCATCTCGAACCAAACGTAGATAACTTGATCTTCAAAACCAGGAATACCAACCCGAATACCCCAGTCTGACCGGTGCGAGATGCAGATATCAGGCAACCCGTCGGCAAGCATGCCGATACTCAGCGCACGGGCCCTAGTCGACATATTGCTTCGCGCGACCAAGTCAGCCAGCTCACCCGCTACAGCTGACATTCGGAAATACAGTTTGCGAATTTGACGACGCCCTACCTCAGTCCCAGAAAGCGTTGGCATTGGGTTGAGAAGATCGACACAGTCGTTCGGTCGCCCGCACTGTTCGCATGCGTTTCCGTCGGAGCTCGCCCCACAGTGCGGGCAAGTGCCCTTGATGTACCCCTCGTGCAAGCTGAAGTCTGTATGGACGTCATACAACTCATCAACGGTCTTCGCAACGATGACACCACGCTCGAATAAGCGGACGATCATCGACGAGAGCTGCTCCTGATACATTAACGACTCCTTCGGTCCCGAGAAGAAATCGAGCGGAATATCGGCTTTTGTCCATGTATTTCGGATGCGCATTGCGTAGTCGTCGGCAACAACCTCTGGCGTTCGTTTCTCAGCAACGGCAATGCGGCGCACATACGTTTGGTTGTCGTCGCGGCCTGTAATATGGATTGCCTCGACACCCTTTTGATGAAGGTAGCGACGATAGATATCCGCCCCAATATACGGGCCGGAAAGATGACCAAGATGAAGGTCACCGTTTGGAGTAGGTGGTGTGGAAAAAATCAGGACACGGCTCGGAAGTGGTACAGATGACGCCACAACATCTTGTTTTTCCCAGTAAAGGGCCGTAAATACTAAGGAAACGCTGAATAAGTGTTGATTGGAGTGAACGATTTCATTGTCATGCTG
>JACDZI010000059.1 GCA_013426785.1 Rhodocyclaceae bacterium
GGACTGGCTTACTGCAGCCCCGCCATCTGGCTCCCTTTTACTCCGCCATTTACAAAATCACCCCAAATCGTTCAAGGCGATCCTTCGAATGCAGTACTGCATTGTTTTCGCATACAGCTTGGTGAGGACCTAGCAGGTGTCCTTCATAACACCGATACCCCGGTGACTCCAACGCGCAGAAACGCCTGTTCCCTGATGGGTCAAGCAAGCCTGGGTCACAATAAACCATGCTGCCCTGTGGGCAGGCGCCAATCGATGTGCTGTTCAACATCGCGATAACTGACAGAAGGAGGCCTAATCCCCAATTTCGGCAGGATGGTTTCACGACGCACGCCTCCATCTTATTGATTCATATATCATACCCTCATCGATTAGCGTGCTCGATTTGAGTAGGCCAATCGCTTCGCCGACCGACATATTTTGGCTATTTGCAAACTAGGGTTGGATTCGAGCAATTTAGCGGTTGAATCAGCCTGAAGTTTTGCCATCCTGCTGGTTGGAAATTGCCAATCTGGCCAGATCAAACGCAAGGTGCTGTTGGTTGGAATTCATGTCCATATAGACCGGGTTTCCAATGAAACACAGCCTGGGCTCGATCCCGCAGCGAAGCGAGGACAGCGAGCCAGGAGGCAAGCGAAGCGCGGCAGGAACTCTCATCGCCGCCTAATCCAGACCACCGGATTCCGCCATCTCAACCAAGGTTGGAATGTGCGGGCCGTACTCGACCGTTTCTGAACCGCCTGTCTTTTCCGCTACTCGGACACCGCTGCCGACCTTCCGTGCGTACTTGGCATACAACATCTTCGCCCGAATGATCTCGTAGCTGTATCCCCGTCCCATGCGGTTAGCGACCTTGGTCAGGCCATTCAAGCCTTCCGTGTAGGCGTTCGTGATCCGGCTGGGCGAGTCCCAGTAGGCAAAAATGTCCTCGTAATGATTGTGGACTGTCTTGGCCAGACTGCGGAAACCATCTAGCTCGTCCGGCAATGAATTTTCCCATGCCTCGAATGCACGCATGGCGGACTCCTTGATCGGATCATCGTAAATTCGGTAGAAGGCTTCCTTGAAGTCATAAGCCACAGCAAGGTCCGGAATCACTTGCCGGACAACCGCCAACGCTTCTACTTCGGCCGCAGAGAGGTTCTGGGGGCGTTTCAAGGTAAGCCACCGAATCGACTTCTTTACCTTGACGCGCTCGGTCTTATCCAGCGTTGCCTGGTACTTCTTTCGTACCGTTTCAAGGGCTTCAGACGCCATTGCAACCACATGGAACTTGTCGATGACCAGACGGGCATTCGGCAGGTATTTGCTAAACGACCGCTTGAACGGTCGCCACATGTCAGTGCAGACCCATTCCACCTTTTCCCTGTCGGGTAGGTTCTTGAAGAAGGGCTTCAGGTGTTCCTGAGTGCGGAACTCAAGCATCTGAAAGGCGTTATTCGTTGCAAGGTTGGTGATTACGCACCGCATTTCACCGGCCAGATTGACCTCATCGATACCCATAATGACGGGGGTTTCGTAACGTACGGTCCGCTCCAAGTCCGCGATCAGGTCTTGGGCGATATTCTTGATGGTATTGACCGCCAGTCCGGTCTGCTCTGCGAGTGCATGGAACGTCATGCCAAGGCAGCGCTCGCGGATGGCATCCACCAGCCGTTTCGTTGCACGGCGCCGCTCATCCAGAAACGTCAATTCCGGGGCGAGCATTGTTCCACAGGGGGTGCATCGATAGCGTGGCCGTGAGATTTCCAGCCGAACCGGCTGCATTTGCATCGGTGTATCGGCAAATATGTTCGTTCGGCGGCCATGTCGATACATGGGTTTGCCACAGTTAGGGCATATCGGTAAATCCCCTTCAACCACGTTGGCAACAACTACGATGGACTTGTTCCCAGAGCGAAGATCAACAGGGGTTACGCCAGGAAGATTCAGTAGGTCAAGCACCGAGGTCGTCCAAATCGATATCCCGACGCTCCTTGATCAACTCGTAGATCACGTCGGTCAGGGCGGACATGGCTTGGCGGTCGGACTTCAACACCAAGGTCGCCAGTTTCTGATGGGAGGTCAGCGCACGAACCACACCCTGCTGCACCGCGCCAGGCAAGTTGCCCTTCAGGGCCTGCTCACGGGTATTGTTTTCCACCTGGGCCATCACGACATCGTTTTCGCGGGCAATCGAGACGATGTGGTTGACGAACGTCGCTTGGTCACGCAGCGGCGTCGCATCGCCAAACAGGTGGTTCAGTCTGTCGATGATTTCGTGCAGGTAGTGGGGATCGTCGCCTTTCCCGCCGCCTATGCCGGGGCCGACAGGCTTCAATACCGGAGGCTCTTCCTCGTCTCCGGCCGCATCATCCTTATTCTTGATGTCGAATCCCGTCAGCACGAGTCCCATGAGGTCGACGGTCTCAGGGGGCTCGCCATTGAGGCGCTTCTGAAGCAGCTTGGCGAATGCCGCAAAGTTCTCCAGCTCGGGGTCGCCGAAGTCGACCAACTGAGCGATATAGGCGTAGGTACGGCAGAAGCGCCCCAGGCCGGCTTTGAACGTCATGATGGTCTTGATCTGGTCCGCATGTTCCCGGCGGTGATGATCCGCCGTCTTCATGCCAGCCTTGTCACCCTGCCTGTGCGCCTTTTCATAGGCAGCTTCCCAAGTATTCACCGCTTCGCGCAGCATTTTCAGGCGCTGGTTGAATAGGCGCGTGGGCCGTTCCGTGGCGGCATATAGCGCTTTATGCTGCGGCTCCTGCGCCTGCGTAATGTCACGAATCGTCTTGAAGCGGGCTTCCTTGAAGGCGGCGAGGTCTTCCGCCTCGTAGAGCCCCTGAGAATCAAGTGCCTCCTTGATCTCATAGACTACGTTGAGGTCCTGCATGTCGTCGATCTGTGCGCCATCGTCGTACATGGCGAACGCCCGTCGCACGTTGGCGGGATCGTTGACGAAATCGATGATGAAGATTTCATCCTTGCCAGGCGCGATGCGGTTCAGGCGCGAGAAGGTCTGGACGATTTCCACGTCGTTGGCGATCTTCTTGTCCACATACATGGCGACCAGCTTGGACTGATCGAAGCCGGTCTGAAACTTGTCGGCCACCAGCATGACCCGATACTCGGGGCGCTCGAAGGCCAGCCGCAAATCCTGCCCGGCGACATCCGGGTTCATGCTGATCTCGGTAAATTCCTCGCCTTCATCCACGACGAAGACTTCCCCGGCGATGCGCTCGTCGTCGGAGTGCATGACCTGCTTGCCGGTCAGCTTGCCGGAGAAGGCCACCAGCGAGCGAATGCCCGCGTATTCCGGGTGTTTCTCGATGTACTTGTCGAACCCCTTCTTGTAGCGCACAGCAGCGGCACGGGAACTGGTGACCACCATCGCCTTGGCCTTGCCATCGAGCCGGTATTCCACGTTCCGGTGGAAGTGCTCGATGATGAACTGCACCTTCTGCGTCACATTGGTGGGGTGCAGGGACATCCATTGCGCCAATGCCCGTTTTGCCGCCTTGCCGCTGACCCGCTTGCTGTCGCCCACCTGCTTGGCCAGGTTGAAGGCCGTCTTGTAGGGCACGTAGCCCTTGAGCACATCAAGAATGAACCCCTCTTCAATGGCCTGGCGCATCGGATAGCGGTGGAATGGCTGCGGCAGGTTGGTCTTGGATGCCGGGCATGATGGGTCAGCCGGGCGGCCAAACAGCATGAGCGTGGAATGCTTCGGCGTGCCGGTGAAGGCGAAGTAGCTGATGTTCTTTGGCCGTGCCCGCGATTTCTGCAATTCCTCCAGCAATTCCTCCACGGTCATGGTGGACATCTTGCCCCGGCCAGACATGGAAAGCGCTGTCTGGAGCTTGGCGGCTGTCGATCCGGTTTGCGAGGCATGCGCCTCATCGATGATTACCGCGAAGTTTTTGTCCTTCAGGGATTTCTCGGTAACGATGGCTTCCATCGCATAAGGGAATGTCTGGATGGTGACCACGATAATCGGGGTACCGGCCAGCAGCGCTTCTGCCAGTTGCTTGCTCTTCGACTTGGAGGACTTCTGCCGGTCAATGGCGGCGATCACCCCAAACTGATGGTCGATCTGCTTGACTGCATCCTGAAGCTGGCTGTCCAGCACGTTCCGGTCGGTGACGATGATGACGCTGTTGAAGATGGCGTCGCCGTTGTCGCGGCGCAGCTTAACCAGATCGTGAGCTGTCCATGAAATGGTGCTGGTCTTGCCGGAGCCAGCGCTTTGGTCGGCGAGGTACTGCATGCCGGGGCCGTTTGCGCGGGCATCGGCAATCATGGCGTTAACCGTGTCCCACTGGTGGTAGCGCGGGAAGATCAGGGTTTCCTTCTTGGACCAGTTGCCCTTCAGGTCGACAACATCCTTCTTTTCCACATAGACGAAGCTGTGAAAGATGCGCAGCCAGGCATCGCGCTGGCAAATCGACTCCCAGAAATAGGCGACCGGATATTCTTTGTCCTCGCGCGGCGGGTTGCCGGCATGACCATCATTGCCCTGGTTGAACGGCAGGAAGGTGGTGTTCTCGCCATCGAGCTTGGTCGCCATCTGGATGTCGGAATCGGACATGGCGAAATGGACCACGGCGCCCCGCTTGAAGGTCAGCAGCGGTTCGCGACGCTTGGTCTTGGGGTCATACGGTAGCCGGTCGGTCTTGTACTGCTCCATGGCAGCTTCAGCGGACTGGGTGAAGTCGGTTTTCAGTTCCACGGTGGCGACCGGGATGCCGTTGATGAACAGCACCAGGTCAATCGCCAGCTTGCGGGTTGGGTGGTATTCGAGCTGCGGTACTACGCGCAGGATATTGGCCGCGTAGCGCTTCAGTACCGTGTCGTTGCGCTTGTCTTCCGGTGCCGCTTCAGTGAGGTCGATATGGCCGCAACCCGCAATCGAGAATCCGTTGCGGATGACGTGCATGGTGCCGTGCTGTTCCAGTGCCTTGGCTAGGCGATCCATCAGCACTTCGCGGGCGCGCTCGCCATTGTCCTTCTGGAGCTTGGCCCATTTTTCCGGCTGGGTGGCTTCCAGCCAGGCGATGAGGTCGCCTGGATACAGGGCACGCTCTGTGTCGTAATGCTGGGTATCGCCAACCTGCCAGCCTTGGGCCTTCAGCTTGGAAACGACATAGGCTTCAAAGTGCTTTTCTTGATGGGCGGTGTCGCTCATGCGGACTCCCGGAGGTCGATTTGGCCTGTGACGGCGGCGGTGATGAGGGCGGAACGGCGTTTCTTGAGGAGGTTGATGCTGAGTTGGGTTTTTTCGGTCAGTAGGTCGATGCGGCTTACCGATTTATCCAGGAAATCGGCAATTGCTTTCTGCTCATCCAAACCTGGGCGAGGAAGTTTCACTTGCCGGAAGTTGCTGTAGCTAAGGTCTTGGCCGTCTCTGATGAATGTCGCTGTAGCCTGAAGGCCCTGAATATATGCGCTTGACTTGAACAGGTATGTAAAGAAACCGGCGTGAGCCTTATCGCCTGCTTTAAGCACAACATATGAAGACCGAACACACCCACGAGCCTTAACCCGCTCGATGCCGCCTTCAAAACTCCGCATGCTAATGACAAAATCATCGATCTCTGCATGCTTGCGTTGGTCAAGGTTCTTGACTGCATGCGTTACTTGGCGTGCCTCTAAGCGCTCATATTCTGCCAGCGGAATTACCCCATATTTCTGGGTTGCCGAAAGATGCTCATCCTCAGCCCATGCTCGATCTTTGCTTTCTGGGAAGAGGCTATTGCTCGGAACGAATTCCCAATGCTCGGGAATGTGTCCTAACCATTTCTCACCCGAGTCCTTCATCTTCACCTCGGGGTTCAGCCCCTTGGTAACGGCATGGGTGATGAGCGCCTGACGCTTCTTGGCCAGCAGTTTGATGAAGGTGGTTTTCTTGGTGATCAGGGCGTCGATGCGGGCAGTTTCGCGGTCGAGTACCTTGACGATTTGCTCCTGCTCGGGCGATGGCGGTAGGGGAACCGGCAAGGTTTCAAGCACCTTCATCCCTATGTTTTGCTGCGTACCATAACTCCAGTTCAACACAACTCCATCTTGAAATGATGTCGCCCTGAGGGCATTGAGCAGAAATCGCGGTGAAACCTTTTTGCCAGATCGAATGGCCGCTAATGGCGACCAAATATTGAATTCACGGTCGTCTTCAACAATGGCTGTTATTCCGGTAGTGGCCCCGGACTTAACCATGTAGATGTCATTGATTGCCGGCCTATATTTCTGGGAGTAGCGATCATGATCGGCGCGCGAGATATAACCCCACGCTTTGTTGAAATCGATTACCCCAGATGACACGGCCTCGGCTGAGATAAACAGGACGCCATCGCCAGAGATGTCGGGATTTGGAGTTTCGTGTGGACCGTCGGTAATCGGTGTTGAAACCAAGAACTTCAGTGCCGGAGTTACCCAATGTCCCGGCAACGGGCCGATCCACTCGACGCCAGACTCCTTGTAGGTCGGATAGGGCTTGTAGTGGCTCATGGTTGCCCGTCCTTCGGCGCGACCAGTACGGCGGTACGCTCGCGCGCATGTTCGATGGCTCGATGGAGGCGTTCGCGCAGCACGTCGGCCGGCGGCAGTTCCACCAGATACTCGGCGACACGGATGGACTTGCCTTCCAGTTGCAGCAGTTCCACCTGTTCGGCATCCGCTCCGGCGCACAGGATGAGACCAATCGGCGCTTCCTCGCCGGGTGCCCGTTCGTGCTTGTCCAGCCAGCGCAGGTAAAGCTCCATCTGGCCGGTGTGAGAGGGCTGGAATGACTCCAGTTTGAGTTCGACGGCCACCAGTCGCCTGAGATGGCGGTGGTAGAAGAGCAAGTCGAGGTAGAAATCATCCTTGCCAACCGACATCCGCTTCTGCCGGGCGACAAAGCAGAAGCCACTGCCCATTTCGAGAAGGACGGTTTCCATTTCGCGCAGGATGGCGGCCTCCAGGTCCTTCTCGCTGTAGGCACCGGACAAGCCAAGGAAATCGAGTAGGTAGGGGTCGCGGAAGACAAGATCAGGCGTCATGCGGCCATCGCGCAAGGTGGCCAGCTCCTGCCGGATTACTTCCTCGCTGTTCTTTGATAGCGCCGTGCGCTCGAAGAGCATGCCATCGATCTTCTGCCGCAGAGCACGGACGCTCCAGCGCTCCACCCGGCACATTTCGGCGTAGAACTCGCGGGCGAGCGGGTCTTTCAGGGGTAGGAGCAGGATGAAGTGGCTCCACGTCAATTCTTGCAACAGCGTCGCAAGAATCCGCTCATCGGGAAACTGTTCGGCAAAGCGGGCCATCCGCGTCAGAGCCGAGTAGCTGAAGCCCTTCCCGAACTCCTGCTCCAATTGTTGCGCCAGCGTCGCAAGAATCTTCTGCCCATATTCGCCACGGCCATCGGCAAGGTTTTCTGCCAAAAGGCGCTTACCGATGCGCCAGTAGGCAATCGTCAGGCCGGCATTCGTGGCGCGGGCAACCTGATGCCGCGCATCCTCGATCAATGCGCGAATTTCTGCCAGCAGGGAATCCGGTGTTGTTGTGAGATCGGTCATTCCGTCACCTTCCCCTTTTTCTGCTCACGAAGCCAGTCTGCCTTGCCATAGCGATACCCCGGAAACTCCGCCTCCAGTGTGGTTTCCCCCAGAATCAGGCGCCGGGCAAGTTTTGCAACCATCGCCAACTCAACTTCGTTTCGCACCTCCATGGGAGCGACAAGGCCGACACCTGTCGCCCAGTTCAACCGTTCGCGCTTCCATGACGGTGAGACATCAAACTCGATGCCGTCGACGGCCAGACGCTCTCGAATATCTCGCAGCCTATCGTAATAGCGCTGCTGCTCTTCCGATGGTTGGCGACTGGTATAAGTAGCGATCTTCTTGCGCGACCGTCCAACTCGCTTGTAGTTTTTCGTGCTGCCTTCAAAGAGCCAATCATCGCCCGGGTCGTCGCCCGCTTCCCGCCAGGACTGCTCCCCAATCTCATTGGAATAGACGTGACGGGGATGCTGCCACCAGACGATGACTCGCCGACCATTCAAGATGAAGCCTACATCGTCCCAACAGGACAAACTGTCGGGCTTGGTTTCGGCGTAGGAATGCGGGATGAACAATCCGCCCTGCGATAGCCGCCAGGGATGATGGCGGTGATACTGGCGCTGCATGCGCCCAAAGAGTTCGAACCGGGCGTTCTTCATTCTGTCACCTGTCCGAGCAATTCCGCGATCTCCTCCTCGACCCGCTTCAACTCCCTATCGATGTCTTCCAGTTTTGGCGGTGCCTCGTACTTGTAGAAGAAGCGGTTGAAATTGATCTCGTAGCCAACAATGCCCACGCCCTTGTCCTTCTTGTCCACGTAGGACTCATCAATCCAGGCATCGGGAACATGGGGCAGCACCTCGCGGGCGAAGTAGTCACGGATGTCCTCAAGGAACGGCACGTTCTCGTAGTCCGTCAGGTCGCCGTCTGCCACGGTGTCGCCATCCGTGTCGACTATTGGGTCGCCTTCCGGATCGCGGACGCCGAAGGCATTGATCAAAGCCTTGACGAAGGTTTTGTTGATCTTGCCGATGGCAGCATCCTTCTTCGCCACCTCATCCGTGAAGGATTCAGCCCAAGCGAAGGGGTGCGTCGAGTCCATGTGCGGCTTCAAAGCCCGTTTCCACACAGATTGATTCTCCGGCGTGAGCTTGGCCCAAGCTTTTTCTTCCATGAGCCGGGCCATCGTTTCCGCATTAACATGGAGTGACATCCGCAATGGCCGCAGCACACGGATGCGGCGGTAAGCGAAGCGGCGATAATCGAGCATACGACTGAGTTCGCCGTTCTCGGCAGCCGAGTACACATCCACGATCTGCCGCATCTGATCGTCGCTGATGATCCGGCGCTTGTTACCCTCGTTCTTGATTGAAGTCCACAGGCCCGTGGCATTGATCAGCTGAACCTTGCCCTGACGATGCTCATGCTTCTTGTTCGACAGGATCCAGAGGTAGGTGCCAATCCCGGTACGGAAGAAGATTTCTGTCGGCATGGCCACGATGGCTTCCACCAAATCGTTTTCCAGCAGCCAGCGGCGAATCTCGGACTCACCAGAGCCGGCACCACCATTGAACAATGGGGAGCCAGACAGAACGATGGCGGCACGACCGCCACCACGCTCGGGCAATTCCAGCTTGCTGGCCAGGTGAAGAAGGAACAGCATCGAGCCATCATTGATGCGCGGCAGGCCAGGACCGAAGCGTCCGTCGTAACCCTTCTCGGTGTGCTCGGCATTGACGGCGGTCGCATCCTTTTCCCACTTCTTGCCGAAGGGAGGATTGGACAGCCCATAGTGGAAACGCTCCCCCGCGAACTGGTCGTTGGAGAGGGTGCTGCCCAGCTTGATGTTTTTGGACAGGTCTCGGCCGGGGTCGGATGCCAGCGTGCGCAGCAGCATGCCCGTCAGGCAGACGGCATGAGTCTCGGGTTCCAGTTCCTGCCCGTAGGGGATCAGCACCGGGGGCACCTTGAATCGATTGCCGTATTCGGCAACGTGATTCATGGCATCGGAAAGGAAGCCGCCCGTGCCGCAGGTGGGGTCGTACAGGGTGCGAATTAGTCCGGGATTGGCTTCAAACAGGGCATCATCAGGATCGAGCAGGAGTGCGGTGGCCAGATGCACCACATCGCGGGGCGTCATGAAGTCTTCGGCACCTTCATTGACCTCGGCACCAAAGCGACGGATCAAGTGCTCGTAGAGGTTGCTCATAACCCGATCCGGCACCACGTCGGGATGCAGATCAATCTCGGTGAAGTTCTTGCAAATCTTGAATAGCACGCCAGCCTTGTCGAGCCGGATCACAGTATTGGAGAAGTCGAACTGCTCGAAGATGACCCGAGCGTTGTCCGAGAAGTGTGCGATGTAGTCCTGAAGATTTTGCCGGGTCTTGGTGCCACCCAACGTGCTCAGCGCGTATTCGGAGGTGTTGTAGAAGGGATAGCGCGTGGTCTGCCGCAGGATCAGGTCGAGATCGATGCCGGATTCCTTGTGTGCCTCATTGGCGTCACGGACGTCCTGCCGCGTTGATTCCAAGACGCATTCCAATCGGCGCAGCAGGGTGAACGGCAGGATGACCTTGCCAAAGTCGGTGTGCTTGAAGTCACCCCACAAGTCTTCGGCGTTCTTCCAGATGAAATCCGCCAGTGATGCTGCCGAACCTGCCAACTCTGCCATTTCGCGCTCCAACCAAGTTATGCACGAAACAGCATACCAGAATTGCGGTGTCAGTCAACCAGGTTATGCACGAAACGGACTGAGTGATTACTTTAGGCTTCCAACCTCAGAATGCAAATAGCCCATATTTTTTCGGAACGGACAGCCACAGTTCGCCGGTCTCAGCCGAGACCGGCGACGATGTTGGCCTTGATCTTGAGGAGCAATATCAAGACTTCGGCATGGTTGCTGTCAGGCTTGAAGGCAACCCGGATGCGCTGGCCTTCTCTACAGGGCGGGGCGCAGCCGCGGAGGCACGCTCGGTTTCGGCGGGTTTCCACGGCAGCAGGGTAAGCAGAGTGACAACCTGCACGACCACCAGCTGTGCCAATACCGCAAAAGGCTGGCACGCGCTTTGGCCCACCCTGCCGTTTGCCTGGTGCTCCAGCAAGGATGGCGGATTGCTGAGGGGTGCAACAGTAGTCATTGCTTCGCCAGCCAAGCCCCGAGCATTTTTCGTCCTACCATCCCACGCTTGACCGTTTTCGCCCCCGTTGACTGGAAAAACGACCTCCACACTTCCTCTTGCTCCGTTTCTGGCAAATTATCGAAAGCAGCAAGCTCCGCCTCTACGCGAGCAGCCAGGGCCGGATCCGGGGGAGTTTCCGGTTTCGGCAATGCCGCCTGCCTGGCGGGCCTTACGGGCTTGGGTTGGCTTTCTGCATACCTTCCCCGCAATGCGGCCCGGAACATCGCAGCCGGGCTTTCCACTGGCGGTAGGTCCTTACTGGACAGCCTGACCTCTACCCAATCGACTGTCCTGACGACCAGACCCTCGTCATGACTCACGCAAAGGTCCTCAGCTTCCCGTGCATGAATCCCCAGCGCGCGAACCCTGTCGATGACCTTCGTATTGATCACGGGCGGCGGCGGGAGCTCCAGACCCTTTTGCGCAGCTACTGAGACCCTGAACTGCAGCTGCTCAACCCTGCGGCCGTTCTTGTGCTCTATCAGATCGACGCGGATATCCGTCGTGTTCACCTCGTCGATCGCCGGTTTGATCGTGTCCCGCTTGAAATACTTGTACTCAGGCTTCTCGTGCGACATCGGCTGACCTGTCAGCACATCGTGCCACCACTCCCAGCTTTCCCGTGATGTCACGCCAGATGGGTTCGTTGAATAACGCTTGGCCACTTCGTAAAGCGAAATGCTGGCCGTCGATTTCAGGCTCGTCAGATAATAGATCGACAGCCGTGTGTAAAGCTCGGGCGTTTTCAGTATTCGCTCCGTCGTCGCATCGAGCTTCCATCCCACCATCGTCGGTTTGCCACGTCTATTCGGGATCACCCGGATGTTCGGGATCAGGACGTCGGACGCGAACCCCCTGCTCCGGTCATCGGTCACGATCTTGATATCCTGAAGCCGCTGCAAGGCTTCCTTGATCACCGCGGCATCCTCGGAGTTGTAGGCGGAATCGGCAGCGAGTTCCTGTAGCGGGATCCAGAAGAAGTCAGCAAACAGTGGATCGCCTTCCGGGGCGTCCTTCCCTGGTACGCCAAGCCGTTGAGTGTGATACAGGAGGACGTTAAAAACCTTGCGGCTCAGCAGCGTGAGCGTGCCGCCACGAACCACGCGAGGCGAAATGATCTCGTTCGCCTTGCGGAATTCCTGCTGCTTAACGATGTTGGTCTTGTCTTCGCTCACGGTGAATCGCCAGTTTCACTTATGATGCCTTCAAACGGTGAACCCTGCAAGCTCACCTATACCAAAATAACACCGTTCGAGCTCACCTTTCATTGGCTCAACACCGGAAAAGCTCACCTTGCCCTCGGTCATCACTGTTCGTTCTCACCTATCCTCACCGTAGCAGCTCACCAGCAACCAACCACATCACCGTAAAACCTCACCGAACATCACCGTTCGAGCTCACCATAAATGGCCGAATCCTTGATCTGGCAATGGTTCCGCCCTCCGGTAAACAAGCTTTAAGGGTTTACAGTCTTCAAATAAACACTCAAAGGAAAGCGCGTTCTCTCAGATGAATCTCAACACCGTTGAAGCTCACCTTTCCAGATATCCGAAAAACCATCGAACCATAAAACCTGATTTTTTTATAACAGACCGTGATCACAGTCCAATTCCGCGGCCGAATGGGCATTTTCCGCTCTGTTCGCTTGACCAGTCTCCGAAACAGCGACTATTCTTCGCTTCATCTTGAATCTACATGAAAGCGTCGACATGCCGGTAAACCCTGTCTTCCCAGATATAGATCGCTCCGTCAGCGTCGAGCAGATCAGCGAGATCTCCGATCGGCTTAGTACCATGATGGCCGAGCTGCGTGAGCAGATGTTGGCACCCCGGCCGCGAAAGAAATCCCCAGTTTTCGGATCCAGTCAAGTCGCATCATTGTGCGGCATTGACCGTAGCCGCCTGAATTACTTAGCAGGCAAGGAAGACTCCGGGCTGCCTCCAGGCGAGTTCCATGGTAATGGACGAAGCCGGAGCTTCACGCTTGAGGAAACCCAGGTATGGATCCGCAAGGAAGCCGGTATCACGGCGCGGCCTGCGGAAGCGGATGGCCAGATACTCATCACCGCCAACTTCAAGGGCGGCAGTACGAAAACAACCACGACCATGAGCCTGGCGCAGGGATTGACGTTGCGCGGCCGAAAGGTCCTTGTTGTCGATCTCGATCCCCAGGCTTCGTTGACGGAGCTTTGTGGTTTGTATGCCGAGAGTGACGTCGCGGAAGACGATACCGTGATGCCGTACATCTACAAGGATCAGCCGGACCTGCGATACGCCATCAAGCCGACGTACTGGGCTAACCTTCACATGATCCCGGCCTCTCCCGCTCTGTTCAGCGCAGAGTTCGTAATTCCCTCCTATATTGTCAGCAACCCGAAGCTGCGCTTCTGGGAGATCTTGCTGAACGGCCTGGCGCCCCTCAGGAGGGAATACGACTACATCGTGATCGACACGGCGCCTTCGCTTTCGTACTTGACCATCAATGCCTTGATGGCCTCGAACGCGATGATCATGCCCTTGGTGCCTGAGTCGCTTGATTTCATCTCCTCCGTCCAGTTTTGGAAGCTTTTCTCGGACCTGACGCAATCGTTCATGCAACTCGATCCCGGAAAGCGCTTCGACTTCATCTCTGTGCTGTTGTCGAAAGTCGATTACGGCAGCAGTTCATCCTCCCCGGTGGTGCGGGCTTGGGCGCAGCGCGCTTACGGAGACTGGTTGCTCCCGATGGAAATTCCAGCATCGAGCGTTGTCGGTTCCGAAGCTTTGGAATTCGCCACCGTTTACGACATCGATTCCTGGGAGGGCAGCAAGAAAACATTGTCCCGCATCCGGGACCCGTTTGACTCATTCGTCAACATCATCGATGACCGTGTCGCCAGGAAATGGAGCCGCACATGAGCAGCCGAATCGAGAAAATGCTGGCCAAGACGCAAGGCATCCGCGCCGCAAGGGACATTCCGGATTCGGAGGTGGTTCGTTCGGCGACGCCAAAAACCGCTGTTGGCACCATGGCGGCTTGGCAGGCTGCCCAGATAAGGATCGAAGAACTTGAAAGCCAGCTTGCTGAATCAGGTGAAGACCGCCGGATTCCGGTTGCCGCGATCGCACCTAACCCGTGGCAGCCCAGGCGCGTCTTCGATCTGTCAGAGCTCAACAAGCTCGCGGAAAGTATTGCCGAAGTCGGGCTAATCCAGCCCGTGATCGTTAGAAGTGTTGGGAATCCCAACATATCACCCCCCGGCGAGGAATGTGTTGGGATTCCCAACACTCGCTATCAGCTTGTTGCTGGCGAGCGGCGCTGGCGGGCACACAAGATCCTTGGAAAGGTCGATATAAAAGTAATCGTGATCGAGGCGACCGATGAGGAGATGGCAGCACTGGCTTTGGCTGAGAACATCGATCGTCAGGATTTGACTGCCTACGAAATAGCACTGGCTATCCGGAATGCGGAATCTGCGTTCCCAAGCAGGAAGAGCCTGGCAGCCTGTCTCGGCATCAACCGCTCCGATCTGTATTCATACCTAGCGTTCTTCTCATTGCCGGGTTTCATTATTGATGATCTTGATGCTGCACCAGGTCTCATTGGCAGGGATGCTGCTAAAGACATCAAGTCCGCTATCGACAATCATGGTGCACGTGCTGAGGTGGCCCTCAGAAGTCTTTGGCCTCGCGTCAAGTCTCGGGACATCGAGCAGGGCAAAATCGCTGCACTGATTGAGGCTTCATTGACCCGCAGCGAGCACGTGAGGACCGAGCGCGACATTCGCAAACTCTTTGTCGGCAAGGAGCAGGCCGGCAGCATCACGCGCGATGCCAGCAAGCTGAAGATCGAGATCAAGGCTGCGGCCCTCACACCAGAAAGCGAAGCCGAACTGCGCCGGTTCGTCGAGGGGATGTTCAAGAGCGGTGGCTGACGCGCCCGCCAATCCTCCCCTCCAGGAACTGCAGGTCCGCTTGCTTGAGGAAGCTGTCCGTGTCCTCGGCAGCGAGAGCCAGGCGGCGGTTTGGCTGCGCACTCCCAAGATCGCCCTCCAGGGCATGACCCCGAATGCAGTCCTGGCCAATGCGTCAGGGTGCATGAAGGTCAAGCAGTTGCTGGACGAGGTCTGGCGCTGAAGCCATGTATTGTGAGCGTGTCTGCTACGGATCGGGAATCCTGCCCGGGGTGACTTCTCCGAAGGCAACCCCTTGCCAGCAATAAGCCGGGCCACCGTGCCAACTGCCCTGCGGTTACCTCAGGGTACCGCAGGGAATGAAACCGATCCTGCGGGAGAAGTCCCGATCCGATTTGGGAAAGATCCTGATGCTCATACCCTGACGAGGCGAGAACAACGTATATATATGGTTTGACAGTGTTGTGTCTGTGTATATACTTACGTGCATGAGTCAATCCGCCAACACTGCCAAAAGCATCCCACCCCAAGTGGAACGCGCGCTTGTCAAGATCGGCGGGGATCTGCGCATCGCCCGCGAGCGCCGCGGTGAAGCCTTGC
>JACDZI010000060.1 GCA_013426785.1 Rhodocyclaceae bacterium
GCATGACAATGAAATCGTTCACTCCAATCAACACTTATTCAGTGTTTCCTTAGAGAATTAGGGGCGACAGTGACACAATGGGTGTCATGAGCGAGCGACCGCAAAGCCTCGGAGAGGAAATTGCCAACAGCGTCAGCCACGGTGTGGCGCTGCTGGCGGCGATCGTCGGTGCGCCCTTCCTGTTCATTGCGGCCCGCGACTTCGGTCCGGCGCAAATCGTCGGCTTCGGCGTCTTCGCGGCCACGATGATTCTGCTTTACCTCGCTTCGACGCTGTATCACGCCATGCGGCCGGGCCGCCTGAAAGGCATCTTCCGCAAGCTCGACCACGGGGCGATCTATGCCTTCATCGCCGGCACCTATACGCCGTTCGCGCTGGGCGTGCTCGACGGCCCCTGGGGGCGGACGCTGTTCGTCATCGTCTGGTCGCTGGCGCTCGCCGGCATCCTCATGAAAACTTTCAACCTGCTGTCCCATCGCTGGCTGTCGACGGGACTTTATCTCGTCATGGGCTGGCTGGCGCTGATCGCTGCCGTCCCGCTGGTGGAGCGCTTGCCGCTGCCGGGGATCGCACTGCTGGTCGGCGGCGGGGTGGCCTACACGGCGGGCGTCGTCTTTTACATGCTCGATTCGCGGCTGCGCTACGCCCACGCGATCTGGCACGGCTTTGTCGCCGCCGGCACCGGCCTGCATTTCTTCGCCGTGCTGAATTACTCGGCGGGATGACCGGCTGATTTTCCCCGCAGCCGGTCGAATCAAGCAGGCCGCCGAGCTTTGCCAGCAGTCCGTCGAGCCGGTTGGCGAACGCCTGCCGGTCGGCGTTCGAGAACGCACTTGGCCCGCCAGTGTCGACGCCGCTACCGCGCAGGCCATCCATGAAGTTGCGCATGGTCAGCCGTTCCTGGATATTGTTCGCGTCGAGCAAGTCGCCGAGCGCCTCGAATGGCTGTAGGCGAACAAGACAACCTTGAGCAGCATCTCCGGGGGGTAGGCGCTGGCGCCGGTGCGGTCGTTGTTGTAGCGGGCGTCGAACCCCGACAGGTCGAATTCGTGGTCGATCAGGTGGTTGAGGGTGTACTCAAGGGTGTCCGGCAGCAACCGCCTTTGAAGATCCACAGCGATAAGGCGCGGACTGGTGTCGATCTGCTTGTAGCGGGCCATGGGTGTGATTCCAAAGGGTTCCCGCTTGGGACGCTTGAGATACAGAATGGTTCACCGCAGAATGCGGCTATGAACAAACTTTCTCTACAGCTTCGTCAAGCAGTTCAACTTTCCAATGTTGACGGAGGTCAATGATGTTTTCCTGCTGGCCACCGGCAAGGGGCTGGACATCATCATGAGCGACATTGGCGATCCTAAGATCGCCGACAAGGTGCCGAAGTGGTATCGCGAGCGGATTCCGGCCAAGACCTTCGTACTGTTCCCCCTCAATATCAAGGGGTGGCCCATCGCCCTGATCTACTGCGACAAGGACAAGGCCGGCTCGATCAGCATTCCCGAACGGGAGCTGTCATTGCTGAAAACGCAGCGCAACCAGACAGAGGTGACCATCACGCAGGCGATCTGATCAGGCGGGTTTTTCCCGCAGCCGCTCCAGCGGCCGCTGGTCAATCGGCAGGTTGATCGCCATCGCCAGCACGCCCAGCCCGATGATGATGGTCCACACGATGTCGTAGCTGCCGGTGCGGTCGAACAGCACGCCGCCCAGCCAGGCGCCGAGGAAACTGCCGATCTGGTGGCTGAAGAAGACGAAACCGCCCAGCATGGAGAGGTAGGCGACGCCGAACACCTGCGCGATGATGCCGTTGGTCAGCGGCACGGTGGCCAGCCACAGGAAGCCGATGGCCATGGAAAATACGTAGGCCGACCACGGCGTCAGCGGCATGGCGAGGAAGATGACGATGATGCTGCTGCGCAGGATGTAAATCCCCGCCAGCAGGTGCTTCTTGCTATGGCGCCGGCCCAGCCAGCCGGCGCTGAAGGTGCCGAAGATGTTGAACAGGCCGATCAGGGCCAGGCAGGTGACGCCGACGTTGGCCGGCAGTCCCTGGTCGGACAGGTAAGCCGGCAGATGCACGCCGATGAAGACGACCTGGAAGCCGCAGACGAAATAGCCGATGTTGAGCAGGTTGAAACCGCCGTGGCCGAAGGCTTCGCGGATCGCACTCCAAGCCGACTGGGCGTGGCGACCGGCGGTGAGATCGCGGTGCGGTTCGGCTAGTGCCACCGACAGCGGTGCCATCAGCGCGGCGACGGCGGCGAGGATCAGCAGCGCGTTCAGCCAGCCGACGCTGCTGATCAAGCCCTGCGAAACCGGCAGCAGGGCGAACTGGCCGAAGGAGCCCATCGCGCCGGCGATGCCGAGTGCCATGCTGCGTTTTTCCGGCGGGGTGATGCGGCCGAGCACGCCATAGACGATGCTGAAGGTGGTGCCCGACAGGCCGATGCCGATCAGGATGCCGGCGGACAGGATGAAGCCGGTGCTGGTAGTTGCCCAGGCCATGCCGACGAGGCCCAGTACATAGAGCACGATGCCGGTGATCATCACCTTGCCGGCGCCATGGCGGTCGGCAAGGAGACCGGAGAGCGGCTGGCTGGCGCCCCATAGCAGGTTCTGCAAGGCCAGGGCAAAAGCGAAGGTTTCGCGGCTCCAGCCGTGGTCCAGCGTCATGGGTTGCAGGAACAGGCCGAAGCCGTGCCGCACGCCCATCGCCAAGGTCATTATGATGCCGCCGCAGATCAGGACGAGGTTCGGGGTTCTCCAGTTTTTCTGCATGGTGAAAGTCGGCGCTGGCGGGACGGCACATAATAGCGACTTTGCCCACTGCGATAGCCCCAAGATGAACAAGGCCTTTGTCAAGGAAAGCGAACAGGACGAGGAGAATGGCGATCCTGTCGGTGTTCCTGCGCTGCCCCCCGGTACGAAGAATTACGTCACGCCCGCCGGTCATGCTGCCCTGCGCGCGGAATTCGAGCGGCTGGTCAAGGTCGAGCGGCCGCAGCTGACCCAGGTGGTGGCCTGGGCGGCCAGCAACGGCGACCGCTCGGAAAATGGCGACTACATCTATGGAAAGAAAAGGCTGCGCGAGATGGACCGGCGCATCCGCTATCTGACCAAGCGGCTCGACAATGCTGTGGTGGTCGATCCCGTCCATCAGTCCAATCTGGACCAGGTGTTTTTTGGCGCGGCGGTGACCGTCACTTATCTCGATATCGATGAGGAAGTGATCTACCGTATCGTCGGCATTGACGAGGCGAATCCGGGCACGGGTGCCATCAGCTGGATTTCGCCGCTGGCGCGCGCGCTGATGAAGGCGCGCGAGGGGGACGTGGTACGCTTCCTGAGTCCGGCGGGATTGCGCGAAATCGAAATCGTCGAAATCAGTTATTCGTAGGGGGTGTCATGGAAGTTTTCAGCTGGGGACCACAGTTCTTTACGGGGATCGAGATCGTCGATGCGCAACACCATCGACTGGTGGATATCACCAACGAACTGGGCGACGTGATGCTGACCGAGGATGCCATGTCCGAGGGTCGCATGCAGATCCTCTTCAAGCAGCTGGCCGACTATGCGCGCGAGCATTTTCACGACGAGGAAGTGCTGATGCGCCAGGTCGGCGTGGATGCCAGGCATGTCGATCAACATGTCTGGCACCACCACCAGTTCGTCGAACAACTCGGCGCAATGTGGCGGGCACGCGGCGCGATGAAGCAGCCGGCCGAGACCCTGCACGGTTTCCTCTCAGCTTGGCTGGCCTTCCACATCCTTGGCGAGGACCAGGCCATGGCGCGGCAGATGGATCGCCTCCGTGCCGGTGAATCGGCCGAGATCGCCTATGAACTGGAGGTCCAGCCCAGGGACAACACCACTGCGGAGCTTCTCAAGGCTCTGCACCGGCTCTACCATCTGCTGTCGCTGCACAGCCACGACCTAGCCGATACCCATGAGCGCCTGGAGAAGGAAATGGCGAGCCGCCGTAGCGCATACGATTGATTCCCTCTTGAAAACCCTGCTGGCGACCCTATTTCTCTGACTCGTTCTTTCGGAGGAATTTGCATGACCGCTACTGCCAGTCAAGAAACCCTGGGTTTCCAGACCGAGGTGAAGCAACTGCTGCACCTCATGATCCATTCTCTGTACAGCAACCGCGAGATCTTCCTGCGCGAGCTGATTTCCAATGCCTCGGATGCCTGCGACAAGCTGCGTTTCGAGTCGCTGCACAAAGCGGCGATGATGGAAGATGGCGCGGAGTTCAAGATCCGCATCGGCTACAACAAAGAGCAACGTACGCTTACCATCGCCGACAACGGCGTCGGCATGAACCGTGACGAGGTGATCGCCAACCTCGGCACCATCGCCAAGTCCGGCACGCGCGAGTTTTTCTCGCAGCTGACCGGCGACCAACAGAAGGATGCCCATCTGATCGGCCAGTTCGGCGTCGGCTTCTATTCCTCGTTCATCGTCGCCGACCAGGTGACGGTGCGCACCCGTCGTTCCGGTGAAGCCACCGACCAGGGGGTGGAGTGGATTTCCGATGGTGGCGGCGAATTCACCATTGCGATGATCGACCGGCCGCAGCGCGGCACCGAGATCACCCTGCACCTGCGCGCCGACCAGGACGACCTGCTGTCGTCGTGGAAGATCAAGTCGATTGTCCGCAAGTATTCCGACCACATCGTCCAGCCGATCGTGATGAAGGGCGAGAAGTGGGACGAGGAGAAGAAGGCGCAGGTCGAGACGGATGAGGACGAAACGGTCAACCAGGCTTCTGCCCTATGGGCCAAGCCGAAGAGCGAAGTTACGGAAGACGACTACAAGGCCTTCTATAAGCACGTTGGCCACGACTACGACGATCCGCTAGCGTGGACGCACGCCCGCGTCGAGGGCAAGAGCGAATACACGCAACTGCTCTACATACCCGCCCGCGCACCGTTCGACCTGTGGGACCGCAACGCGCGCCATGGCATCAAGCTTTACGTGCGCCGCGTCTTCATCATGGACGACGCCGAGCAGTTGATGCCGTTGTATCTGCGCTTCGTGCGCGGCGTGGTGGATTCGGCCGACCTGCCGCTCAACGTCTCGCGCGAAATTTTGCAGGAATCGAAGGACATCGAGGCCATTCGCAAGGGCTGTACCGGCAAGGTGCTGGGTCTGCTGGCTGAAATGGCGGCGAATGACCAGGAGAAGTTTGCCAAGTTCTGGGGCGAGTTCGGCAAGGTGCTGAAGGAAGGGATCGGTGAAGACTTTGCCAATAAGGACAAGATCGCCGGCCTGTTGCGCTTCGCTTCCACGTTGGCGGATACGAAGGACGAGACCGTCTCGCTGGCGGATTACATCGGCCGCATGAAGCCCGAGCAGGAGAAGATCTACTACGTCACCGCCGAGACCTTCAACGCGGCGAAGAACAGCCCGCATCTGGAAGTGTTCCGCAAGAAGGGCATTGAGGTGATTCTGCTCTCCGACCGCGTGGACGAGTGGGTGGTGTCGCACCTGACCGAATTCGACGGCAAGCAACTGGTGTCGGTGGCCAAGGGCGGCCTTGATCTTGGCAAGCTGGAAGATGAAGCCGAGAAGCAGGAGCAGGAAAAGGATGCCGGCGACTTCAAGGAACTTACCGACAAGATCGGCAAGAGCCTCGGCGAGCGCGTCAAGGAAGTGCGCGTCACGCACCGCCTGACCGACAGTCCGGCCTGTCTGGTGGCCGACGAGCATGACGTGTCCGGCAACCTGGCGCGCATCCTCAAGGCCGCCGGCCAGCAGGCACCGACGTCCAGGCCGATCCTCGAAATCAATCCGAAGCATCCGGTGGTGCTGCGCCTGAAATACGAGGAAGCCAAGTTCGACGACTGGAGCGCCGTGTTGTTCGACCAGGCGCTGCTCGCCGAGGGCGGTCAGCTCGACGATCCCGCCACCTTCGTCAAACGTATCAACGACCTGATGCTGAGCATGTCCCTGTCGGGCAAGTGACCGTGTTGCGGGGGCTCGCCCCCATCATCGATCCCAGAGCCGAGGTGCTGATCCTCGGCTCTTTCCCGTCTATAGCCTCGCTAGCCGCGCAGCAGTATTACGCCCACAAGCAAAACCAGTTCTGGAAGATTCTCGGCGCGATCCTCGCGCAGCCGCTGGTCGAGATGAATTACGCGGCGAGACAGGAGGCAGTAAAGACCGCCGGCTTCGCCATCTGGGATGTCTATGCCGCCTGCGAGCGGATGGGTAGTCTTGACAGCGCCATTCGCAATCCCGTGCCCAATGACTTTGCCGCCTTGAAAAAGTCGGCGCTGGCAGTACGGCGCATCTGCTTTAACGGCCAGACGCCGGGGAAGTTCGCGCCGGTAGTTGCGGCGCTCGGCTACGAGACGCGCATCCTGCCCTCGACCAGCCCGGCCAATGCTAGCTGGAATTTCGAGAACAAGCTGGCCGCGTGGCGTGAAGCTTTGGTGCGATAGCGGTATAGTCACGCATCATGAATGTACACGCGCCTGCTGAACACCGCCTGACTCTGCCGGAACTTATCGATGGGCTGTTGGCGGAGGGCAAGTTGCCGCGCTCGGAGGCGGAAGCCTTTCGCCAGGAACGCCGTTACTACCGCGGCGATCGCCATCCCCTCAGTGTCATTGCCGAGCAGCGCTGGAAAACGCCCGAAACGCCGCACCGGCTGCTCGACCTGCCCGCCCTCACGGAATGGCTGGCCGCCTGGTCCGGACTGGGCTACTACCACATCGATCCGCTCAAGGTGAATCTGACCGCCGTCACTGACGTCATGAGCAGTGCCTACGCGACGCGCTTCCGCATCCTGCCGGTGGAGGTGCGCGCGCAGGAAGTGGTCATCGCCACGGCCGAGCCGTTCATCCGCGCCTGGGAAACCGAGCTCAGGCCGATCATCAAGAAGGACATCCGCCTCGTCATCGCCAACCCCGAGGACATTGCCCGTTACCAGGTGGAGTTCTACAGCCTCGCCAAGTCGGTGAAGGGCGCCATGGCGCGTGGCGACGTGGCGCGCACCGGTATTTCCAATTTCGAGCAACTGGTCGAACTGGGCAAGAGCAAGACTTCTCTGGACGCCAACGACCAGCACATCGTCCAGATCGTCGACTGGCTGTGGCAGTACGCCTTCGAGCAGCGCGCCTCCGACATCCACATCGAGCCGCGCCGCGACATCGGCATCGTGCGTTTCCGCATCGACGGCGTGCTGCATCAGGTGTACCAGATCCCGATGGCGGTGCTCAATGCCATGACCAGCCGCATCAAGATCCTCGGTCGCATGGACGTGGTGGAAAAACGTCGCCCACAGGACGGCCGCATCAAGACGCGTTCGCCCGACGGCCAGGAGATCGAACTGCGCCTGGCGACCCTGCCGACGGCCTTCGGCGAGAAGCTGGTGATGCGCATTTTCGATCCCGAGGTGCTGGTGCGCGACCTCACCGAACTGGGTTTCTCCAGCGAGGATGCCATGCACTGGCGCGGCATGACCGCCAAGCCCAACGGCATCATCCTCGTCACCGGCCCGACCGGTTCCGGCAAGACAACTACGCTCTATTCGACGCTCAAGCAACTGGCCACCGAAGAGGTGAATGTCTGCACGCTGGAAGATCCGATCGAGATGATCGAGCCGACCTTCAACCAGGTGCAGGTGGTAGCCGACATCGGCATGGATTTCGCCGCCGGCATCCGCGCGCTGATGCGCCAGGACCCGGACATCATCATGGTCGGCGAGATCCGCGACATCGCGACGGCCGAAATGGCCATCCAGGCGGCGCTGACCGGCCATCTGGTGTTATCGACCCTGCATACCAACGATGCGCCGACGGCGATCACCCGCCTGCTCGACCTCGGCGTGCCGCCCTATCTGCTGCAATCGACCGTGCTGGGCGTCATGGCGCAGCGGCTGGTGCGCACGCTCTGCCCGCATTGCAAGAAGGCCGGCGGGCTGCGCGCCGAGGACGAGGCCTTGTGGCAGGGTCTGGTAGCGCCGTGGAAATCGAAGAAGCCGAGCCAGTATTATCATCCGGTCGGCTGTCTCGAATGCCGCATGACTGGCTACCTGGGGCGGCTAGGACTCTACGAGATCATGCCGATGTCGGCGGAACTCAAGGCACTGGTGAGCGCGCATATGGACCTCGCCAATTTGCGCGAACGCGCCATCAAGGGCGGCATGCAGCCGCTGCGCATCTCGGGCGCGCGCAAGGTCGCCGCAGGCCTGACCACCATGGAAGAGGTGCTGAAGGTGGCACCACCTCTGCAGGACCTGATCCATGCCTAGTAGTGCGCGTCGCTACTGCTGTGGAAGGGCGGTAGCCGGCTAACCAGGTTTTCCAGCAGGATCAGTTCGACATCGGTGTGGTTGATCACCTGTGCCGACACCATAGTCGACGGCATCTTCATGTCGATGGAGAGGTAAAGCGGATGATTGTGGTGGTTGGTACGAATCGTTTCCTGTTGCTGCAGCGCCGCGGTCGGGACGATGTGCGCCTCGTCATAGCAGAGGCAGAAATAGGTGGTCGGCATCAATCATGGCGATCTCCGACGAATACAGTCGACATAGGCTACACCATCCAGCGGCCCGCCCGTGCGCTGAGCTTGCCATAGCGTTTCGCCCAGGCATTCCAGCAGGTCGTGCAGGGCGGCATGGTGGTCGCCATCCCGCCGGCGCCGACTTTTTTCGAACGCGGCCCGGATGCCTGGCGGTTGGTCGATCAATAGTTGCTCCTCGATGGCCAGGTGTAGCGACAGGTGCAGGAAGGGATTCATGGCGCCGTCTTCCGGCGTCCAGTCACGGGCGAGAGCGTCTTCGTTGCCTGCCAGCAGGGCGTGGTACTCGGGATGCAGGGCGACGATATCGGCGGCGAGCGTCTCCAACGGCGTGGCCGGCAGGACGGCGACGCGTTTCTGCCAGGCATCGATCAGGAAGCGGCGGGCCTGGTCGCGGCTAGGGCTGAACATTGTATTTTTCTTGGTAGCCACACACTTCGCGCACCACGCAGCGCCAGCACTCGGGCTTCCGCGCCTTGCAGACGTAACGGCCGTGCAGGATCAGCCAGTGGTGGGCGTGCAGACGGTACTCGGCGGGGACGGCCCTGATGAGTTTCTTCTCGACGGCGACGACATCCTTGCCGGGGGTGAGGCCGGTGCGGTTGGCCAGCCGGAAGATATGGGTGTCGACCGCGATGGTCGGCTCGCCAAAGACGATGTTGAGGATGACATTCGCCGTCTTGCGGCCCACGCCGGGCAGGGCTTCGAGCGCGGCGCGGTCGTGCGGCACTTCGCCGCCGTGGCGTTCCAGCAGCAGGCGTGCGGTGGCGAGTACGTTCCTGGCCTTGGTCTTGTAGAGGCCGATGGTCTTGATGTACGCGGCGATCTGTTCCTCGCTGAGAGCTGCAATGGCCTGCGGCGTCGGCGCGACGCGGAACAACTCGGGCGTGGCGAGGTTCACGCTCTTGTCGGTGGCCTGCGCGGAGAGGATCACCGCGACCAGCAACTGGAAGGGCGTGGCGTAGTCGAGTTCGGTGCGCGGCGCCGGGTCGACGGCCGCCAGGCGGCGGAAGAACTCGCTGCGTTCAGCCGGTTTCATGAGCCGGCTGATGGGCCAGCAGTCGCGCCTTGGCGCGTTCGTTGGCGCGGTAGTCGAGCCAGTTGCGGCCGGCGATCATCAGTCCCAGCACGAAGAAGGCGCCAGGCGGTAGCATGGCGATCAGGAAGCCGGGATAGTCCTGCGGCAGCACCTGCCAGGCGCTGGCGCCCGGAATGATCATTTCGATACCGGCGAACAGGGTGCCCTGGCCGATCACTTCGCGGATTGCGCCGAGCAGGCCGATCACCCAGACGAAGCCGATGCCCATCATCACACCGTCGAAGGCCGACAGGCCGGCGGGATTCTTGGCGGCGAAGGCCTCCACGCGCGCCAGCACGATGCAGTTGACCACGATCAGCGGGATGAAGATGCCCAGTACTAGGTAGAGGTCGTGCAGCCAAGCGTTCATGGCCAGGTCGACCACGGTCACCAGCGCGGCGATGATCAGGATGAAGATCGGGATGCGGATCTCGTAGGGGATGAAGCCGCGCAGGATCGACACGATCAGGCTGGACATGCCCATCACCAGGATGGTGGCAAGACCGAGGCTGACGGCATTGACGGTACTGGTGCTGATGGCCAGCAGGGAGCAGAGGCCGAGCATCTGGCCCAGCACCGCATTCTGCTTCCACAGGCCGTTGTCTACGATGGCGCGTAGCTGGCTCACGGTGATTACTCCTCTTTCCACTGGCTGCCGGCCGGCTGGGCGAACAGCGCGGCGCTTCGGTCGACCGTCCAGGCCAATGCCCGGCCGGTCGCCTTGGTGACGGCACGGGCCGAAACGGTGGCGCCGACGCGCTGATCGAAGGCACCGCCATCCTTCTTGACGCGCCACTTCTCGCGCGGGGTGGCGGCGAAGCTGCGCTCGTTGAACTGCCTGATCCAGGGGCTGGCCTTGCTCTTGTCCTTCTTCGGATCGATGTAGTCGCCCAGTCCCGGCGTTTCCTTGTGCAGGGTGACGCGCACTGCGGCGAGGCGCCCGTCGGCCCGCACGGCGAGGATCAGGCGGATCTCGCCGGAATAGCCATCGGTGGCGGCTGCTTCGAGGATCAGCGCCGCAGGTTGTCCCCCCAGGCGTGCGCGGTAGAGGCGGGTGGGCTCATTGAGGCCGATCTCCGGCACGGCGGGCAGGTCGACGGTATCGGCCAGCAGGTCGTTGTCGTAGGCGGCCGGCGGCAAGACCTCGCCGATCATGCGGCGCTTGGCGTCCTGCATGGTGGCTTCCAGCACCGGCTTGGTCTGCTGATAGACGCTGGCCATCAGGGCGGTGAATACCAGCGTGAACACCAGCAGGATCGCCGCAGTGCGGGTCGAGATGCGCATGGTTCGCGGTTCTGCGGCAGGTGGCGGGTTGGGCGGATCGAGCGTTTCGGAGTTGCTCATGGTTGCTTGTCCCGTCCGTGGCCGAATACCTTGGGCTGGGTCTTCATGTCGATGAGGGGTACGCACAGGTTCATGATCAGGATGGCGAAGGCCATGCCGTCCGGATAGGCGCCGAAGCTGCGGATGACCCAGGTGAGCAGGGCGGCGCCGACGGCGAAGATTAACTTGCCGAGCGGCGTGGTGCAGCCGGAAACCGGATCGGTGGCGATGAAGAAGGCACCCAACATCGCGCTACCGGTGAACAGGTGGAAGCTGGCGCCGACGAAGCGGTCCGGATTGGCGAGGTTGAAGGCTGCGGCGATCAAGGCCAGCGTGACCATGAAGGCGACCGGAGTGTGCCAGGTGATGATGCGCTGTTGCAGCAACCACAGGCCGCCCAGCAGGTAGCCGGCGGCGATCCACTCCCAGCCGTGGCCGCCGATGTTGCCGAAGCTGGCGTGCGAGCCGAGGATGCTGGCGATGGTGGCGTTCTGTTCGGGATTGCGCAGGACGGTACGCAGCGCATCAAGCGGCGTGGCCATGATAATGGCGTCCAGGTCGCGGCTGCCGAAAATCGCCTGCAGCATCGGCCCCAGCGCGTTCATGTCGGCGCGCGGCCACTGCGACATCAGTTGCGGATAGGCGACGATCATGGTGCAGAAGGCCACCATGGCCGGGTTGAAGGGGTTCTGGCCGAGCCCGCCATAGAGGTGCTTGGCCAGCACGATGGCGATCAGGACGCCCACCACCGTCAGCCACCAGGGCGCGATCGGCGGAAAGGTGAGCACGATCAGCCAGGCAGTCACCAGGGCGCTGCCATCGGTGAGGAAGTTCATCACCGGCTTGCCGCGCAGCTGCAGCACGAGCGCCTCGGCGACGAGCGCGACCACCGACGCCAGCGCGATCTGCACCAGGATGGCGGCGCCGAAAAACCACACATAGGCGGAAATGCCCGGCAACAGCGCCAGCAGCACCTTGAGCATGACGCTCTGGACGCTGGCGGGCTTGAGGACGTGGGGCGAGGTATGCATCAGGCGTTATCCGCTCTCGTTTGCGCCGCAGCGATCTTGGCGGTATCCTCATTCGCCAGCTTGGCCTTGGTTTCGGCTGACCTGGCGGCGAGGCGGGCGGCTTTCTCCTCTTTCTCGCGTTCTTCGCGGTAGAGACGGAAATCGTAACGTTCGCGGGCGCGGTCGGACGCGGCCTTTTCCTTTTCGCGGGCGCGGATCTCCGCCTTGGCAAAACGGTAGTAGTCGACCAGCGGGATGCGTGACGGGCAGACGTAGGCGCAGCAGCCGCACTCGATGCAGTCGAACAGGTGGTATTCCTGCGTTTTGCCGAAGTTCTTCGACTTGGCATACCAGTAGAGTTCGTGCGGCTGGAGGATGATCGGGCACACGCGCGTGCAGGCGCCGCAACGGATGCAGGGCATCTCGGGCAACGGCGGCGGGAACAGCGCCGGGCTCATCGCCAGCAGGCAGTTGGTGGCCTTGACCACCGGCACCGAGCGGTCGGGCAGGGGGAAGCCCATCATCGGCCCGCCCATGACGATGCGGTCGGTGTCCGGTTTCGGCGCGCCCAGCGGCAGCAGTGCATCGGCCGGCGTGCCGATCAGTACCTCGAAGTTGCCCGGCCGTTCATAGTTGCCGGCGAGCGTCAGGATGCGCGAGACCAACGGCTCGCCATGCAGCGTGGCCCGCGTGACGGCATACGCGGTGCCGACGTTGAAACATTGCACGCCAAAATCCGGCCCCAGCTTGCTGTAGGGGATTTCGATGCCGGTCAGCACGCGGATCAGCTGTTTTTCGCCGCCGGCCGGGTAGAGCGTCGGCACGGGTACGACCTGGCAGCTACCGCTGTCGCATTCGCCCTGGGCGTCGCGCAGCGCTTGCGCCGCCTCTGGCTTGTTGTCCTCGATGCCGAACAGGATGCGCTTGGCGCCCATCAGGTGGCCGAGGATGCGGGCGCCGACGACGATTTCGGCGGCGCGCTCGCGCATCAGGCGGTCGTCGCAAGTGATCCATGGCTCGCATTCGGCGCCGTTGATGATCAGCGTGTCGATGGCGGCCTTGGTCTTGACGTGGCTGGGAAAAGCCGCGCCGCCGAGGCCGACGATGCCGGCATCGCGGATGCGTTCGCGCACCTGCGCCAGATTGGCCGCGAACGGGTCCAGCGGGATGCGTTCGACCCACTCATCCGTGCCATCAGGTTCGATCAGGGCGCAGGTGGATGGCAGTCCGGAAGGATGCGGCAGCATGCGCTCCTCGATGGCCCGGACCATACCCGATGTCGGCGCATGCACCGGCGTGCCGAAGGCGCCTTCGGCGGAGCCGATGCGCTGTCCTTTCAGCACCCTGTCGCCCGCCTTAACGGCGATGGCGGCGGCACCGGTGGCGTTCTGGCGGAAGGGCATCACCAGCAGGGGCGGCAGCGGTGCCTTCGCAATGGGCGTCCCGGATGATTCCTGCTTGTGCGAGGCCGGCTTGACGCCACCGGGGAAATGGAACAGTTCAAACATGGCCGGTCAGAAGGCGGCGCGCGCCTGCGCGGAACGGGGCTTGAGCGGGATTACCGGATACTTCCACTTCCAGTTATCCAGCGTTTCCGGGATGACCACCATGGCGATGCAATTCACCGGACAGGGCAGCAGGCACAGCTCGCAGCCGGTGCATTGGCTGGCGACGATGGTATGCATCTGCTTGGCCGCGCCGACGATGGCATCGACCGGGCAGGCCTGGATGCACAACGTGCAGCCGATGCAGGTCTGCTCGTCGATGAGGGCCACGCTTTTCGGTTTTTCGATGCCGTGCTCGCCCGACAGGGGCTTGTATTCGCGGCCGAGCAGGTCGGCGAGTTTGCGCACGCCGTCGTCGCCGCCGGGCGGACAGCAGTTGATCTCGGCTTCGCCCTTGGCGATGGCTTCGGCATAAGGTTTGCAGCCGGGATAGCCGCACTGGCCGCACTGCGTCTGCGGCAGCACGGCATCGATCTTCTCGACCAGCGGGTCGCCTTCGACCTTGAACTTGATCGAGGCGTAGCCGAGCGCGGCGCCCAGAATGACAGCGCCCAGCGCCATGATGAGGATCGCGGTCAGCACGGTGCTAGCGGTCCAGTCCGGCGAAGCCCATGAAGGCCAGGCTCATGATGCCAGCGGTGACCATGGCGATGGCGGTGCCACGGAAATGCACCGGAATGTCGGCGCCTTCGAGCCGCTCGCGGATGCCGGCGAACAGCACCAGCGCCAGCGAGAAACCGATTGCGGAACCGAGGCCGAACACCATCGATTCGACGAAGTTGTGGCGCAGGCCGATGTTCAGCAGCGGCACGCCTAGTACCGCGCAGTTGGTGGTGATCAGCGGTAGATAGATGCCCAGCACTTGATGCAGCAGCGGGCTGGTTTTCTGGATGATCAGTTCGGTGAGCTGGACGATCGAGGCGATCGTCACGATGAAGGCCAGCGTACGTAGATAGGTCAGGTCGTTCGGGATCAGCAGCCAGTGGTCGATCACATAGCTGGTGCCGCTGGCCAGCGTCAGCACGAAAGTCGTCGCCGCGCCCATGCCGATGGCGGTTTCCAGTTTCTTGGAAACACCCATGAAGGGGCACAGCCCGAGCACGCGCACGAAGACGACGTTATTGACGAGAACGGCGCCGAGGACGATGAAAAGGTAGCTGGTCATGATGGAGAAAATGCCGCAAGGACAACCGCCCAAACGGCAAGGTGCGAATTATCGCATTTGTTGCACCTGCAACAACCCCG
>JACDZI010000201.1 GCA_013426785.1 Rhodocyclaceae bacterium
TGCTTACCCGGTCCGCCTGATCAATGAACGGTGCCAGGTAATCGATGTCGGCTCCGGTGACCCCGCAGGCAGCGAAGGCTTCCTTCCAGCCGGAGACAACCGCGGCCACCCTGCCCCACTCCGCCAGCGCCTCGTCGGGCTTCAACCCGAACAGGCGGCACCGGCTCAGCGCATTGTCCAGGGTGCCCAGCGAACCCTGGTCGCCGACGATCATTTGCTGCTCGCCGGCATTGGCAGTCAAAGGCAGGACGTCGAAGGCCGGCGCCAGGTGCCAGTGGCGACCGTCGAAGACGAAGGCGTGATTCTTTTCGTGATCGTCGGTGTTTTCGAGCAGGATGTTGAAAGCCATGCGCCGGAACAGCTCGCGGCGCTGGGCCAACTGCGACTCGGCCGCGCCGCTTTGCTGGAGGAAGGTGGCCATGGCGCCGTAGCTCAACTCTTCCGCCGGCGGGAAACGCGCATCGACCCCGTACAACAGTACCGTTTTTGCCGACAAGGCATGCCGACGCCGCAAGGAGTCGGGTTCCCGATCGAAGCGCTCGATCGCCACCACGTGGCCAAAGGAAGATGGCATGGGACGGGATTCAGGGACGGTGATGCCGGCGCTGGCGGCCAGGCGCAGGCTGGCATGCTCGACCAGCCCCGTATCAATCGACTGACCACGCGGAAACTTGGCCACCCATTCCCGTCCCTCCATCGTCACCAGCGCCTTGGGGTGGGCGCCGCCCATGGTCTTGGTCGAATTGGCGATCAGCTTTTCCTGCTCGGTGAGCGGCTCGCCGTGGTCAATATGGTCGATGCGCCGGATCAGCTCATTCAGCGCCTCGATCGAGTCCGCGGTGGGGAGCGGACCGGTTTCGTGCGGCTGGTAGCTGTCCCCCTCGATCGAGAACCCCAGCGCCCCGAAGCGGCGATCGCCGGCGTAATACAGGAAGTCAAGGACGCTGGCGCGACTGGGCTTCTCCAGGAAGCGGATGGCACGCTCGCCCCAGCGGTCCGGCAGCGCATCGTCGATCGCCCCCGGATGGACATCCCGGCCATGGGACACCAGCGGCTGGCGCGCATCCCGAGGCAGATCGCCCGACAGATCGAATCCCGTCCGCTTCCATGCGTCGTCATAGGCGAATTCAACCCCGCGGCTGCCCGGCAGCAGCGTCAGCCATCCCACCTTCACCGCCTGGGCCGGATCGGCCAGGTACCAGACGGACAAGCGGTTACCAGGTCCTTTCATACGGTCCTCCTGCGGCTGACGCGGGCGATTTCCTGCGTCAAAGCCTTCTCGTCACCGGCCGGATTGGCAATGTCGGCGAATTCCCCCAGGCGCCCCGCCAGCCACAGGGCCGTGGCATAGACGGACATGCCGACCTTGGGGTCCCCGCTTTCCATGCGCTGCAGGGTGGGCACGGAGGTACCCATGCGTGCCGCCCAGGAGCGCAAGGCTTCACCGCGGCGCTCGCGGGCGATGCGCAGATCCCCGCCGATCTTGAC
>JACDZI010000202.1 GCA_013426785.1 Rhodocyclaceae bacterium
TTGCCATACCGACAAGACGTTTCAATCCTCGCCCGGCCCTCGCGGGCCGGGCGTCTTTCTCCCTGATCTTGAGTGGCTAACGAAACAGGGGTTTCAATCCTCGCCCGGCCCTCGCGGGCCGGGCGTCTCGTGAGCTTCTGTCCTTGCGACCACGTAATGGTGTTTCAATCCTCGCCCGGCCCTCGCGGGCCGGGCGTCAGGGCAACCCCGATAACAGAATAGATATCCATCCGGTTTCAATCCTCGCCCGGCCCTCGCGGGCCGGGCGTCACTTACGATGACTTGATTGAACACTTCGGAACACAGCAGTTTCAATCCTCGCCCGGCCCTCGCGGGCCGGGCGTCTTGCGAAAACTTGCCGGCGTACCCATTGCATCATGTTTCAATCCTCGCCCGGCCCTCGCGGGCCGGGCGTCCTTCGGCGCCCGCGTCCAACTCGTGGCCGGCGCTTTGTTTCAATCCTCGCCCGGCCCTCGCGGGCCGGGCGTCCTGTACGCCATCCGGTACCAATCGAATACACCAAAGTTTCAATCCTCGCCCGGCCCTCGCGGGCCGGGCGTCGGTTGCAACGAACCGCAGAGTAGCTGCTTTTTACAGTTTCAATCCTCGCCCGGCCCTCGCGGGCCGGGCGTCCTGCTGCTGGCGATCGGCACCCTGTACGCCCAGCGCGTTTCAATCCTCGCCCGGCCCTCGCGGGCCGGGCGTCGCCCACACCGTCAGGTTCGTGTCGATTTCGTTCAGGTTTCAATCCTCGCCCGGCCCTCGCGGGCCGGGCGTCGGGCACCCTCTTTGACGAGCCCGCCGGACAGGACGTTTCAATCCTCGCCCGGCCCTCGCGGGCCGGGCGTCCGTGCCCATGTGTTGGTGATGGATGCGATTCATGATGTTTCAATCCTCGCCCGGCCCTCGCGGGCCGGGCGTCCGACAACGCCTGGCGGTCTCATGGCCATCTATCCAGTTTCAATCCTCGCCCGGCCCTCGCGGGCCGGGCGTCGCCGCCTCCGGGCGGTTTTTTTACTTCTGGAGTTTGTTTCAATCCTCGCCCGGCCCTCGCGGGCCGGGCGTCAACCATGTCGGAGGATCAACACCGGCAGGAGTGGGTTTCAATCCTCGCCCGGCCCTCGCGGGCCGGGCGTCCAGGTGGAGAAGATCAAGCAGCAGGGCGACATTCAGTTTCAATCCTCGCCCGGCCCTCGCGGGCCGGGCGTCCCGGTTGTCTATGTCATAGCTGCGCTTAGTCGGTGTTTCAATCCTCGCCCGGCCCTCGCGGGCCGGGCGTCAACCCTTGCCGCCGTAGTAGCTGGCGAGCACAACGGCGTTTCAATCCTCGCCCGGCCCTCGCGGGCCGGGCGTCCGGCGATGGCCTTCGTTCCGTCGCTCGGTCTGGTCGGTTTCAATCCTCGCCCGGCCCTCGCGGGCCGGGCGTCATCCGGTTGTCTATGTCATAGCTGCGCTTAGTCGGTGTTTCAATCCTCGCCCGGCCC
>JACDZI010000061.1 GCA_013426785.1 Rhodocyclaceae bacterium
ATCGAGCGCATCTTCTGGGATGCAGGCTGGAGTGACGCCGGCCAGGGTTGGGAAGCGGGAACTGCACCTATGACGAAGGCGCCAAGCGGGAGTTGATCGAGCTTTGCCTGAGCGGTACGGTCTCGGTGGCCAAGGTGGCGCTGACCTACGGCATCAATCCGAACCTGCTGCACAATTGGATCGCCCTGTATCGCAAGGAAGGCGTGGGCAGCTTGCCCTCACCGTTGCGTGAAACGTCGGCATGCGCGCCGACGTCGTTCATCCCGGTCGTAACCACGCCAATACAGCAGGCGCAGCCGAGGGAATTGCGGCTGGACATCACGCTCGACAACGGCATCCAGGCCGACCTGCGCGGCCTGAGCCGCGACGATGTACTGTAAGCGCTCTATTGACACCGCCATTGACGATGGCGGAGGCGATGAGGTAATGGCGGTGTCAATAGAGCGCTTACAAATGAGGCGCGGGTCGGCGGATTCCATCAGGGCCAGCAGGCATCCGCCTGCACAACAGGCCGGATATAAAACTGCAGCCTATCTGTCCCAACACACCGAAATCACCCTTGGCAAACGGGTGGCGTCCATATAACCATTATGGATAGCCGCTGATCGCCGTCCCGCCAGCGCCGACTTTTTTCAGTGCAGATGCCGGGGAGCCACATCTTCTTCCTGCTCCGGCAACTCGGCGTGAACCGGCTCACCATCCGGGTTCGGATACATGGGGGCACCGCAATCGTCGCAATATTCCAAGGGGAAACGGTGGTCAAGTACCAGCACTTCCTGGATGCCGACCTCCCGCAACACCACTTCGATCTGCCCTGGCAGTTCGGCCGCATCATCCTCGTTCTCAAGCAGGGGCCAGACAACGCCGTGAATAACCTCGGTAGCGTCACCCAGGCTGAAACCGATGCGAAACTCCTCAATCTGTCGGTCATAGTAGGGTGCCACAACGGCACGCAGGTTGCCGGCTGCAACATTAAGCGTGGTCTGCAGGAAGGCAACCGCAGCACGCAGCGAATAGGGACGCGAGGCACGATCAGCCTCGCGCACCGCAGCGTGAAATGACTGTGGCAACAATGGTTCCATGGCACAGGCCGGCAGCAGGGGCCGCAACGCCTCGCCCCCTTGGGAGCGCCACTGTTTGAGAGCTTCGCTACGGCTACCGTCCTCTTCCTGCCAGCGGAACAGGGGCGCCCCAGCCGACACGCAAAGGACACCAATCAGGTAGCGAGTATCCGAAAGAAAATTCATCGTTTCCTGCATCTGGGCAGGATCAAGCTTGAGATCGCGGCCATGCAGCGCGGCCTTGGCAAGTTTTTCTGTCAGCCCGGCCGTCTCGCAATAGTTCTGCGGCAACTGATCGGGGCTGAAAAAGAAATCAGCCAGCCCAAAGCGCACGTCCACAGCCAGAACATGCGCCTGTAATTGCACCCGCAAGGTCAGCAAAACTTCAGGGGCGATCGGGCCGGCGGGAATCGCATAACGCGACCAAGCCAGGACGGGTGCGGCAAACAACAGTACGTCCTGTGCGGCATTGGTGCCGGCTATCGCATGATGATGGGACTCGGCGCAATGCTCCACCATATCCGCCAGTTCATCATAGGCGCGCCCGCCCACACCATACAGGTGATCGAGCGCCGCATTCAGAGCCTGTTCGTCATTGCTCCCCAACAGACGGTCGGCCAATAGAGCCAGTCTGCGTTCCCAGAATAGATCCTCCAGACGACTCCCTGAAAGACTCAACTGAGTGGCCAGGCGAATCAGTTCTTCGGTATCGGGGGTCTGTTTCGTGCGACGGGAATAACGAGAACGTTTCATGGCAATCCGGAGTGAGATAACGCTGAACCCGAACGGTTGCGCGCTTTGCTTCAAGGCGGCGAATTCTAGCAGTTCAACCATCCATCCCCGCCCAAGGGTAGGAGGCAAAGCGCTCAGCGATCGAGGCCGTGGCGCAGGTCAGCCTCGATGTCAACCACTGCCTCAAGACCGACGGCAACCCGCAAAAGTCCTTCGGTGATCCCCGACTCGGCGCGTGCCTCGGGGGAGATGCGACCATGCGTGGTGGAAGCCGGGTGGGTGATAGTGGTTTTCACATCGCCAAGGTTGGCCGTGATCGAAAGCAGCCGGCAGTGATCCACCACTTGCCAGGCGGCTTCTCGGCCACCCTTGACCTCGAAGGCAACGATCGCCCCACCCGTCGCCTGCTGACGCATCGCCAGCGCGTGTTGGGGATGTGAAGCCAGCCCCGGATAGAAAACACGCCCAATGGCAGGATGCACTTCAAGGCACCGCGCCAGTTCAAGGGCATTGGCCGACTGAGCCTGCATGCGAATGCCCAGCGTTTCGAGCCCCTTCAGGATCACCCAGGCATTGAAGGGCGACAGGGTCGGCCCGGCCGTGCGCAGGAACTTGAAAACCTCCTCGACCAGCATCTTGCCCCCGCAGACAGCCCCACCCAGAACCCGTCCCTGACCATCAAGATACTTCGTTGCGGAATGAACCACCAGATCGGCGCCCAGTTCCAGGGGTTTTTGCAATGCGGGCGAGCAGAAGCAGTTATCGACCACGAGCAGAGCCCCCGCCTCGTGAGCGATCACAGACAGTGCCGCAATATCAAAGACTTCGGTGAGCGGGTTCGAAGGCGTTTCGATAAAGACGAGCTTGGTGTTCGGCTCCAATGCCGACTGAAAAGCCGCAGGAGCGCTGCCAGCAACGAAGCTAGTCTCGACCCCGAAGCGCGGCATGAGGGTGCCGAACAGTTGCTGACTGGCCCCGAAGATGCCGCGCGCGGCGACAATGTGGTCGCCCGCCCTGAGCAGTGCCATGACTGTCGACAAAATGGCGGACATCCCGCTGGCAGTGGAAACGCAGGCTTCGGCACCTTCAAGTGCAGCCAGGCGCTCCTGGAACATGGTCACGGTCGGGTTTGTGAAACGCGAATAGACGTTGCCGGCTTCGGTGCCGGAAAAACGCGCCGCCGCCTGTGCCGCGTTGTTGAAAACGAAGCTGGAGGTCAGGTAAAGCGCTTCGGCATGCTCGCCGAACTGGCTGCGCTCCTGCCCTGCCCTGACGGCAAGCGTTTCGGGCTGAAACTGCGTTTCTGCACTCATTCGGTCGACACCAGATTGAGGTCCAGTTGCCCGCCCTCGATTTCGTCGCGTCCGGGCTTGCCGCGCGCACTTTCCACGCTGGCCAGATAGTCGGCACTGACGTCCCCGGTGATGTACTGGCCATCGAAACAGGAAGTATCGAAATGCGTCAGGGAGTTATTGACGGCATGGACGGCATTTTTTAGGGCATCGAGATCCTGGTAAATCAAAGCGTCGGAACCGATTTCGCGACAGATTTCCTCGTCGTTCCGATAGGCGGCAATCAGCTCGGCACGACTGGGCATGTCAATGCCGTATACGTTTGCGAACCGCACTGGCGGACTGGCGGAGGCAAAGTACACTTTCTTCGCTCCCGCTTCGCGCGCCATCATGATGATCTCGCGACTGGTCGTGCCGCGCACGATGGAATCATCGACCAGCAGGACGTTCTTGCCCCTGAACTCTTGTGCGATAGCGTTGAGTTTCTGGCGTACCGACTTGCGGCGTGACGCCTGGCCCGGCATGATGAAGGTGCGGCCGATGTAGCGGTTCTTCACGAAGCCCTCGCGGAACGGAACACCGAGACGGGTCGCCAGTTCGAGCGCCGAGGGCCGGCTCGAATCGGGAATCGGGATGACCGCATCGATGGCCAGGTGAGGCAGCGTATGGCGAATCTTTTCGGCGAGGAACTCGCCCATCTTGACACGAGATTCATAGACGGACACGCCGTCGATCAGTGAATCCGGCCGTGCCAGGTAGACGTATTCGAACATGCAAGGCGCATGCAGGGTCTTTTCTGCGCACTGGCGGCTGATGAACGGGCCGCGCGTATCGATCAGCACGGCTTCGCCCGGTTCGACGTCGCGCAGGAACTTGAAACCCAGCGTATCGATCGCCACGCTCTCCGATGCCACGAGATATTCCATGCCCTGCGGCGTTTCGTTGCGACCGATCACCAGCGGCCGAATGCCGTAAGGATCGCGGAAGGCCAGCAAGCCGTAACCGGCGATCATCGCCACCACGGCATAAGCACCCTTGACGCGGCGATGCACCCCCGCCACTGCCTTGAAGATGGTTTCAGCATCGACCTGGTATTTCGTCGAGGCTGCCTGTAGTTCGTGGGCCAGCACGTTGAGCAATACCTCGGAATCCGAGTTGGTGTTCATGTGCCGCAAATCCTGCAGGAACATGTCGCGCTTCAGCGGTTCGGCATTGGTCAGGTTGCCGTTGTGCGCAAGCATCAGGCCGAAGGGGGAATTGACATAGAAAGGCTGGGCTTCGGCGGCGTTCGTGGCTGAGCCTGCTGTTGGGTAGCGGCAATGCGCAATGCCCCAGTTGCCGACGAGATCACGCATGTTGCGCGTCCGGAAAACGTCGCGCACCAGTCCGGGCCCCTTGTGCATATGGAAACGGCCGCCCTCGGCGGTAGCGATGCCGGCCGCATCCTGGCCGCGGTGTTGCAGAACCTGCAGACCGTCATACAACAATTCATTGACCGGTGTCGTGGCTACGACGCCCATAATGCCGCACATGGTTTCACCCTATCGGTAACGAATCCGTTTCGCCAATTCCGGCGGCAACCACGGTACCGCCGCCAGTACCGCCGTTTCGAGCGGCGGCGCCAGCAACGCCTGCCGCCATCCAGGCTGTTGCGGCAAGGCAGTCAGCCCGGCCAGCAGCACAGCCACCCACACCACCAGCACCCCGCGGGCGAGGCCGAACAGCGCACCCAGGAAGCGATCGAGCGGCCGCAAGCCGACCGCCTTGAGCAGCAGCGACAACAACCAGCGGGCGAGCGCGAACAGGAAGAGTACCGCGACGAACACGGCAACAAACCCCGCCACCTGCAGCCACAAGGGTTCGGCAAGCCACGCCGCGAACAACTCGCCAGCCTGCACTGCCCAGATGCGCGCAAGGAGAAAGGCCGCAATCCAGGCCAGCAGCGCAAGAATTTCGCTCACCACGCCCCGCCAGCCACCGACCAGAAGGGAAAGCGCCACCACGCCAAGCGCAATGTAATCGAACCAGGCCACGTGTCGTCACTATCCCGTCACGGCTTCCTGGCCACCGGGCCATCGACCCCGACGATCCTCACCCGGGCACGCGCTTTCTCGGCCGCTTCCTGGGTCGGAAAAGGGCCTGCACGCACGCGGGTACGCGGACCACTCGGGGTGTCGACTTTTTGGGTATAGGTCGGAATACCGAGTTCCTTGAGTTTGCCCAACAGATTACTGACGCGCTGCGGTTCTTGATATGCCCCCAACTGAATTTCCCACGCCTCTTCTGCGGACTTGGCCGCTTCAGGCTGTAGCTTTGCCTCGGGTTTCGGTTCGACTATGGGTTCAGCCTTTGGCTGGACCTTGACCTCGGTTTTGGGCTCCGCCTTGGCCTCGGGTTTTGGTTCCGGTTTGAGGTCGGCCTTGGCTTCCACTTTCACGTCCGGCTTCACTTCGGGTTTTAGATCCGGCCTGCTGATCGGATTGGGAGCGACACGCTGGGTCACGCCCTCGTCCGGGTTGGGAATGCGCACCTGGATATCCTTGAGCGGGGGAGCGGGTTGATGGTCCATGACCATCGGCAGAACGATAGCGGCCAGCAAGGCCAGTGCCACGGCCCCGATCAGGCGGCGGCGCGCACGCTTCTTGATCTGCGTCGCCTCGTCGTCGGGCCGGGCGCCCGCGCTACCTATGGCGTCGGCCTTGTCGCTGCGTTTGTCTTCGTGTGCCATTTCATGCTGTGCGGCCCAATGAGCGCATCACACCTGCCACCGTCAGGAACGATCCGAGGGCGAGGATTCTATCATCGTCCCCGGCGTTCTCCTGCGCAAAGGCCAGCGCCGTCGCCGGTGTGGAGAAGGTTCCCACCGTACTGCCAGCGCCGACTTTTTGGATGATTCCAGAGAGGTCAGCGCCCGTTGCCGCCCGCGTCCCCGGCAGGTCGCAGGGCAGCCAGCGATCGACGCGCTGCCCCATGGCGGCGATCACGCCGACAATGTCCTTGTCCGCCATTATGCCGAACACCGCCCAGGTCATTCGGGCGAAGCCCATGTCGCCGAGACTTGCCGCCAGCACCGCCGCTGCCTGCGGATTGTGGGCAACATCCAGCACGATCTGCGGTCGCCCCGGCAAGACCTGGCAACGACCGGGCACCGCCACTTCCGCCAGGCCATGCCGGATATCTTGGGCAGTCACGGGCAGGAGTTCATGAAGTGTATCCAGCGCTGCCAACACGCAGCTTGCATTGTGAAGTTGGCAGTTCCCCCGTAAGGCCGGAAACGCCAGTCCGCCGCGTTGCTTGCCGTCACGCTGCCAGTACTGCCATTGACCTTCCTGCTTGAGATAACCGAAGTCACGCCCGATTTTCAAAAAATCGGCGCTGGCAAGACGGCAAGCCTCCAACAAGCCTTGCGGAGGATCGTCATCACCGCAGATCAAGGGCCGGCCGGCACGGGCGATGCCAGCCTTTTCGCGCCCAATCTGCTCACGCGTTTCCCCCAGAAAGTCGGTGTGATCGAGGGCGATGGTCGTAACAATGGCGCAGTCGGCATCGTAGGCATTGGTCGCATCCAGCCTGCCGCCCAACCCCACCTCGAGGATGATGGTATCGAGTGGCTGTGCGGCAAAAATTTCCCAAGCGGCCAGCGTTCCGAACTCGAAATAGGTCAGCGCAACACCTTGGCGAGCCGCCTCGACCCGCGCAAACGCCTCGCAAAAAACTGCGTCCGTAGCAGGCATGCCACCAATGCGCACCCGCTCGCGGTAACTCAGCAGATGTGGCGAGGTATAGACGCCCACCCGGTAACCCGCGGAAAGCAATATCCGCTCAAGCAGCGTGCAAGTGGAACCCTTGCCGTTGGTGCCACCGACGGTGATGACCGGACAGGTCTGGCGCTGCTGCAATGCGGATTTGACGCACTGGACACGATCCAGTCCAAGCTCGATGCCGGCCTGCCCCTGCGGGTGCAGGCGTTCCAGGTGATCCAGCCAGGCGACGAGAGTGCGACCGGGCACGGCGCCCATCAAACTGCGGGAATGCGCAGTAGCAGGGTTAGCACAGCGGCCAGCCGATCGCGCAACTCGCGACGATCGACGATCATGTCAATGGCGCCTTTTTCAAGCAGGAACTCAGCGCGCTGGAAGCCTTCCGGCAGGGTTTCCCGCACCGTCTGCTCGATCACGCGTGGCCCCGCGAAACCGATCAGGGCGCCGGGTTCGGCCATCACGACATCGCCGACGAACGCGAACGAGGCCGACACGCCACCCATGGTCGGGTCGGTCAGCACCGTGATAAAGGGCAACTGGTGACGCGCCAGACGGGTGGTCGCGGCGGTCGTCTTGCTCATCTGCATCAGCGACAGCAGGCCTTCCTGCATGCGCGCCCCACCCGAGGCGGTGATGCAGATGAAGGGCAGCTGGTGTTCGACGGCGACATTGACGCCACGCACGAAACGCTCGCCGACCACAGAGCCCATCGAACCACCCATGAAATCGAATTCGAAGCAGGCCACGACCACTGGCAGGGTCTTGATCGCCCCCTGTATCACCACCATCGCATCCGATTCGCCGGTGTCTGCATTGGCGGCAGCGAGACGTTCGGGATAACGTTTACTGTCCTTGAACTTCAGTGCATCAAGGGGCAACACTTCAGCACCGATCTCGGAGCGTCCCTCCGGATCGAGCAACAGGTCAAGGCGGTCACGCGCCTTGAGCCGATGATGGTGGTTGCATTTCGGGCAGACGTTGAGGTTCTGCGCCAGATCAGTGGCATACAGCACGGCGTCGCAGGACGGGCATTTGCACCAGAGCCCTTCGGGAATGGACTTCTTGACACCGACGGCACGCTTGATCTTCGGCGGCAACAGTTTCTGGAGCCAGCTCATGCCTGCACCTCGTTATCCATGGCGGTACGCACCTCGCGCAGGAATGCCGTCACGCGGGCCGGCGCTTCCCCGGTCGGGCTTTGCTCTATCGTCTCGATGATCTTGCTACCGATGACCACCGCATCCGCCACCCGGGCAATTTTGGCGGCACTGGCGGCATCGCGGATGCCGAAGCCAACTCCCACCGGCATACCTACCTTGTCGCGAATGGCGGGAATACGACGGGCCACCTCGTCGAGGTCGATGGTCGCCGACCCCGTCACGCCCATGAGCGAAACGTAATAGATGTAACCGCTGCCAATCCGGGCGACATCGGCAAAGCGCGACTCGACCGAGGTCGGCGCCAACAAAAAAATCGGATCGAGCCCGTAGGCACGCATCTGTTCGGCAAAGCCGACGCACTCTTCCGGCGGGTAGTCGACGATCAGCACGCCATCAACGCCAGCAGTCTTGGAATCGGCGGCGAATGACTCGCCATAGGCTTCGATCGGGTTGGCGTAGCCCATCAGCACCACCGGAGTAATCGCGTCGCCCTTGCGAAACTCACGCACCATGCCGAGCACGATGCGCAGACTCACACCATAGGCAAGAGCCCGCTCCGACGCTCGCTGGATGGTCGGCCCATCGGCCATCGGGTCGGAAAACGGTATGCCCAGTTCGATGATGTCGGCCCCGCCGGCCACCAGCGCCCGCATCAGCGGCAGCGTCTGGGCGGGCTCGGGATCGCCGGCAGTGATGAAGGGGATCAGCGCCTTGCGGTTTTGCGTCTTGAGTTCGGCGAACTTGGCTTGAATGCGTGACATCAGAACTGGATTCCTGACTTTTCGGCGACGGTATGCATGTCCTTGTCGCCGCGCCCGGAAAGGTTGACCAGCAGGATGCGATCCTTCGCCAGCGTCGGCGCCAGCCGCGAGGCATAAGCCAACGCATGGCTCGATTCCAATGCCGGAATGATGCCCTCATCGCGACACAGGTCATGGAAGGCCGCCAGCGCTTCGTCGTCGGTCACGGTGACGTACTCGGCGCGGCCGGAATCCTTCAGCCAGGCGTGCTCGGGGCCGACGCCCGGATAGTCGAGGCCGGCAGAAATGGAATGGGTCTCGATGATCTGGCCGTTGGCATCCTGCAGCAGGTAGGTGCGGTTGCCATGCAGCACGCCCGGCCGACCAGCGGTCAGCGAGGCGGAATGCTTGCCCGAATCGATACCGTGGCCGGCCGCCTCGACGCCGACCAATCGGACGTCCGCGTGCGGAATGTAATCGTAGAAAATGCCCATGGCGTTCGAGCCGCCACCCACGCAGGCAATCACCGCGTCCGGTTGCCGTCCTGCCAGCGCCGACATTTGCGGGATGCACTCGCGACCAATCACCGCCTGGAAATCCCTCACCATCATCGGGTAGGGATGCGGGCCGGCTACCGTGCCGATGATGTAGAAGGTATTGCCGACATTGGTCACCCAGTCACGCATCGCCTCATTGAGGGCATCTTTCAGCGTCTTCGAACCGGATTCGACTGGCACCACGCGGGCACCCAAGAGCTTCATGCGGTAGACGTTGGCCGCTTGACGCTTGACGTCTTCACTGCCCATGTACACCACGCACTCCATGCCATAGCGGGCGGCGACCGTCGCCGTCGCGACACCGTGCTGGCCGGCGCCGGTTTCGGCGATGACGCGTGGCTTGCCCATGCGACGAGCCAACAGGGCCTGACCGATGCAATTGTTGATCTTGTGGGCACCGGTGTGGTTCAAATCCTCGCGCTTGAGGTAGATCTGCGCACCACCCAGTCGATCCGACCAGCGTTTCGCATGGTAGATCGGGCTGGGCCGACCCACGTAATGGGCAAGTTCGTATTCGAATTCCTGACGGAAAAGCGGATCGTCCTTGGCCTCACGATAGGCAGCAGCGAGTTCCGCAAGGGCCGGCATCAGGGTTTCAGCAACAAAGATTCCCCCATATTTACCGAAATGCCCTCTTTCATCGGGCATCTTGTATTCATTCTCAGGCATCTACTGTTCTCACTGCTGCAACGAAGGCAGCAATCTTGTCGGCATCCTTGACACCTTTGGCGATCTCGACCCCACTACTCACATCAACCGCCCAAGGACGTAATTTGGTTACAGCTTCAACGACGTTACCAGCATGAAGGCCGCCAGATAACACCAAAGGCAACGGCAGATGCTGCGGGATGAGTGACCAGTCGAAAGACCGGCCGACACCACCATACTCTTCGACCCAGGCATCCAGCAACAAACCCTGGGCGGAAGGATAAGCGCGGGCGAATTCTAGCAGATCGACCCCTGCCCTCACCCGTGCAGCCTTGAGGTAGGGACGGCCGAACTGCTCGCAATAGCCTGCATCCTCCTCACCGTGAAACTGCAATACATCCAGGGGAACCGCTGCCAGGGTTTCTTGTACCTGCACCGGATCGGCATTGACGAAGAGGCCGACCCTTGAAACGAAAGGCGGAACCCGCGCGGCCAGTTCGGCGGCGGCCCCCAGCGAAAGGCAACGCGGGCTGGGGGGGAAGAAAACAAAACCCAAGGCATCAACACCAGCGCTCAATGCGGCTTCAAGGTCGCTGCGACGGGTGATGCCACAGATCTTGATACGGGTGTGGTGCATGGTCAGGGCGCAGGGAGACAGGTCGGCACGATCATACCCGCGCCTTGCGGCAAACCCCAGGCTGGATCGTAGTCGACGCCAGCGAAATACAACCCGTCCGGGGCGAAGGTCGGAGGTGCCAGCGTCCGGTCACAGGCCGCCAAGAGTCGGGCAAACTCTGCGGGCGAAAGTCGCCCGCACCCGATATAGACCAGCGCACCGACAAGATTGCGCACCATGTGATGCAGAAAGGCATTCGCCTGAAACTCGAAGACCAGCAGATCGCCGGACCGCGATACCTCACAACGCTGCAAGGTTTTCACCGGCGATTTGGCCTGGCATTCTGCCGATCGGAACGAGGAAAAATCGTGCTCGCCCAACAACCCGCCAACCGCTCCCTGGATGGCAGCAAGATCGAGTGAGCGGTGGTACCAGCCGACCTTGCCAGTCCAAAGCCCGGGCCTCTCGGGACGATTGAGCAGGAGATAGCGGTAGGCGCGTGATCGGGCCGCATAGCGGGCATGGAATTCCTCAGCTACCGGCTTCGCCCAGCGGATGGCTACCGCTGGCGGCAGGAAAGCATTGACGCCGCGCACCCAGGCAGTCAGTGGCCGTTCGCGCGTCGTCTCGAAATGAACCACCTGTGCCAAGGCATGGACGCCGGTATCCGTCCGTCCGGCGCAGAAGACACGCACCGGCTCACCAGCGATGTGCGCTATCGCCAGTTCGACTACATCTTGAACCGTTTTGCCTCCGGGTTGGGACTGCCAGCCGAAAAATGCGCGACCGTCGTATTCGATGCCCAGCGCTATCCTCATGGCATGACCACCAACCAGATCATGCCCAGCAGGGCGGCACCCATCATTATCCTGTCACGCCATGCCAACTCCCGAACCTCAAGCAGACAGGCTTCCGCCATTGAAACTTCGCCAGAGGATTCATCCAGCCACTCGCGCCAGGTGGCTGCAGGCTTTTGCTCTAAGCATTCGAGCACCAGCATGAGGCGCACGACCGTAATTCTCCCCCAGGAAAATGGTGCCAAAAGACTGTAGAGGCCAGCCATCAAGCCCTGCGTCCCGAGTCGTTGATGCAACAAGGCCAAACTTGCCAGCATGGCAACAAGTCGGGCGAGATGTTCTACGGCCGTCCGCAGACCCTCATAGGTAATGCCTAGTTCGCCGCTCATCCCAGGCACATACTCGCCCGGGGTGAGGAGTACGAACAGGACCATCAATGAGAGCAACAGCCAGCGCGCGCGCCGCAACAGTTTGAAGGTACGAGCCTTTGCCAAGACGCCGGCGACAAGCAGCAAAATGGCTGTCAGAGCAAACAGAACCCCGAGTGTTACCCACTGCAGGGCCATTGCGAACAGGACCCATGAAAGCAGGAGCGATGCCGGATGCCACATCAGGCTGGACGATGCCATGGCATTTCTGCCCGGCAGGGACATCAGATCAAAGGCTCAATTGGGCAAGCCTAGCTTGCGCCGTGGCTAGTTGGGCGGGGCTACCTTCGTTCAGCACCTCGTTCAACAATTCCTTCGCACCCTCCAGGTCTCCCATTTCTTCATAGGCCTGGGCAAGTTCGAGCTTGGTCGCAACCTCGGGGTTGTCCTCGACATCCGCCATCAGGTCGGATGCGAGGGACGTACCGGTTTCAGGAAGGGTCAGCCCGGCAGTATTGTCGAATTCGACCGGTATGAGAGCGGAATCGGCTTCAGGCTCGGGTTCTCCGATATCCAGTGCGAGATCGAAATCATCTGCAGTAGCCGAAAAGCTTTCCGGCGCAGGCAATTCCACCTCGGGCAGGCTCAGTTCACCCAGGGGCAAATCCGGCATTGATGAAGTCAGTGGTTCGGCCGGTTCCTCCAGTTCAAGGCTGATTGCTGAAAGATCCAGCGGAGCAGAAATCTCATGTGCAGCAACAAGAGGCTCAGCGGGAGCCACCGCCAGTTCCGGCGCAGAAACGGCACCCAGATCAAGATCGAACTCGATATCTGCCGCATCCACAGCAGGCACTTGCGGTTCTGGTTCTGCCATTGATACAGGAGCCGCCACGTCAAGAACGGATGGCGCATCGAAATCGATATCGAAGTCGATGTCAGTCGAGGCACCATACTGGGCCTCTTCGGCGAGATCCACTGCGGGAACAGCATCAATACTGCCAATATCCAGCGAGAAATCGATGGCATTGCTATCAGCACTGGTCGGTGCAGCTACCTCGGTGACGGGTAAAGCAGCAGGAGCAACCGCCGGTTCAGAAGCACCAAGATCGAAATCGAAATCGAGGCTGACGGCTTCCTCGACGGCAGTTTTGGCTGCAGCCTGCTCAGCGGCAGCGGCAATGGCCGGGCCGCTGGTCGTCCCCAAGTCGAGATCAAAGTCAAGCGATCCATCCAAGTCTTCCATCCCAGATGACGCCTCATCAGGCAGGGGCTGAACCGCATTCATGATGACCGTTTCAGCCGCCCGTTCATCACGATTCGGTTCAGTAGCAACGGCTATCGGGGCAACAAATTCGTCCGCGCTTTCGCTGGCTGGCGTCTCACGTGCAAACAGGCCACCCGAAACGCCGAGGCCACGCGCCATTGTCACGGCCTTGTCCCACTCGGTACCCTGGCCACCGCTCAAGCCTCGCAGTTGCTGCGCCACGGCCTCAAACCGGGACGTATTCTTGCGATTCGCATACAGCTCAAGCAACTTCAGATGAATTGCTCCACGCGACGGATCGGTCTTGAGGCCCTCAAGCAGAATTTCCTCTGCTTGGCCATCACGGCCGTAGGCCATCAGCACATCAGCTTCCGCCACCGGATCAACACTCTCCTCGGTCGTCAATACGCCGTTTTCGCTGAAATCTCCTTGAATGGAAACCTCACCGTTGTCGACGCTCTCGCTGGCCGCACCGAAGACCGCGCCGGAACGTGAAGCAACCTGACTCTCGGAAACACTGGGCTGATCTGTGACTGGCTGTTGTGATCCCAGCTTGCCCTTACGGAAACGGGCATACCCCAGATACATCAGCAGTAGCGCAACTATCCCTCCAGCGCCATACAGAATCTCCGGATTCTCTTCCAGGTCCAGGAAATCAGGCTCGGGAGGGGGCGGGGGGGGCGGCAAGGGCTTCATTACAGCAGCCGGCTTGGGAGTTTCCAGTGCCGCTGCAGGCGTAGCCGGTGCAGGTGTCGGTGGAGTCGCTTTGGCTGCGGGTTTTACTGGTACGGGCTCGGCAACAGGCTTGGCAGGAACCGGTTGCTTTTCTTCGGCTGGTTTGGCAGCAATAACCGCAGCCTGCGCCTTTTGTTGCATCTGCACACCCGACTGACTCTTCAACTCGACCAGTTTCTTGAGATTGTCGAGATTCTTTTCGAGTTCAGCGATCCGTTCCGATGCCTCACGCAAAGACTTGTCGCGGGCAATCAAATCCTCTTCAAGATTTTTTCTGGACGCATCGCCAGCTTTGCCTGCCTTGCTGGTTTCGGTGCGCGAAACCTGCAATTTATCAGTCGCCGTTGCGGCGGGCGCCTTGTCTTCAACTCGCGGGGTTATCCTGCCCGATGCCTGCTGGGACGGCTCCGCTGTTGCTGCCGGCGCTGTGCCGGCGACTTCCGCTAAACGGCGCTTGTAGGCGTTGAAATCGGCAGCCTGGCTGACCACCAACTTGCGTGCCTGAACAGAATCAAGGGCGGTTGCTGCCGTGACTTCCGGGATGCGCAGGATCTTGCCGGCACGCAGGCGGTTCATGTTCTCGCCAGAGAAAGCATCGCGGTTGCTGTTGAACAGGGCGACGAGCATCTGGTCCAGGCTGACGGTGTCTGATTTGATCTCGCGCGCAA
>JACDZI010000007.1 GCA_013426785.1 Rhodocyclaceae bacterium
ATCATGCCGTCTCATTTCGCCGCTGCCAATGAAAATCTCGGCGCCTTGTTCAGCTTTTCCCTAATTACAATTCCCCACCATCAGCAGCATGATCGGCCCCTTACTCGAAACGCGTGTCGAGGCCGAATTCGGCCATCTCGGCGGCGCGCAACTGCGCCCGCGCCTTGTTGAGCGTTTCCTGCCATTCGCTTTCGGGGTCGGAATCGGCGACGATGCCGGCGCCCGCCTGCACGTAGATGCGGCCATCTTTCAGCACGGCGGTGCGGATAACGATGGCGAGGTCCATGTCGCCGTTGAAACCGAGATAGCCCACGCTGCCGGCGTAGATGCCCCGCTTGGTCGGTTCCAGTTCGTCGATGATTTCCATCGCGCGCACTTTCGGCGCACCCGAGACGGTGCCGGCCGGGAAGGTGGCCTTCAGCACCGAGACCGGCCCCTCGTCGTCCTTCAGTTCACCCTCGACGTTGGAGACGATATGCATGACGTGCGAGTAGCGCTCGATGAGGTAGCTGTCGGTCACTTTCACCGTGCCGATCTTGGCGACGCGACCGACGTCGTTGCGGCCGAGGTCGAGTAGTTGCAGGTGCTCGGCGCGCTCCTTCTGGTCGGCCAGCAGGTCGGCGGCGAGGGCGGCATCTTCGGCTGCGTTGGCGCCGCGCTTGCGCGTGCCGGCGATCGGCCGGGCGGTGACTTTGCGTGTCTCGCCCTCGCCTTCGAGGCGCACCAGGATTTCGGGAGAGGCGCCGACCACCTGGAAATCGCCGAAGTCGAAGAAGAACATGTAGGGCGAGGGATTGAGCGTGCGCAAGGCCCGATACAGCGCAAGCGGGCTGGCGGCGTAGGGCTTGCTCATGCGCTGCGACAGCACTACCTGCATGACGTCGCCGTCGAGGATGTACTGCTTGGCCTTGCGCACCGCCGCCTTGAAGTCCTCTTCCGCGAATTCAAAAGTCGGCGCTGACGGGACGGCACGGGTATCGGTCGGCAGTGGCACCGGCGCACGCAGCTTGGCGAGCAGTTCCTTCAGCCTTACCTGCGCATGCCGCCACGCGCCGGGGAATCCGGGCTCGGCGAAGACGACCAGGGTCAGCTTGCCGGACAGGTTGTCGACGATGGCGATTTCCTCGGAGAGCAGCAGCAGGATGTCGGGGACGTTGAGCGGGTCGGGTTTTTTGGTGTCGGCCAACTTCGGCTCAATGTAGCGCACCGTGTCGTAGCCGAAATAGCCGACCAGGCCGCCGCAGAAGCGCGGCAGGCCGGGAATGTCCGGCACCTTGAAGCGCGCCATGAATTCCGAGACGAAGGACATCGGGTTGGTGTGCTCGCGGCGTTCGGCGACGCGGTTGCCGGTGAGCAGCAAGATGGTCGAGCCGGTCACGGCGATGCGCGTCGGCGTGGTCAGGCCGATGAAGGAATAGCGGCCGAAGCGCTCGCCGCCCTGGACGGATTCGAGCAGGTAGGAATGCGGGCCTTCGGCGAGCTTGAGATAGATCGACAGGGGGGTGTCGAGGTCGGCGAAGGTTTCGAGGGTGACGGGGATGCGGTTGTACCCGGCGATGGCCAGGCGGTCAAATTCGGCTTCTTTCATGCTGGATCAGGGTCGTGGCGGCAAGGAGGGTTTCGACTATAGCATCGGCCGCCAGCGCCCGGACGTCCTGCCCCTCGTTGTAGCCGTAGGGCACGAGGAACACCTTGCAGCCGGCATTTTTGCCGGCGTGGAAGTCGTGCACCGAATCGCCGATCAGCAGCGTGTTGGTGGGCGAGACGCCGAGGCGGCCGCAGGCCCACACCACCGGCATCGGGTCGGGTTTCGGCTTCGGCAACTGGTCGCCGCTGACCGTCACGCTCATATAGGGCGCCAGCCCGGTGCGTTCGAGCAGCGGCTCGGTGAAGACCTGCGCCTTGTTAGTAATGACGCCGAGCGGCAAGCCCATGGCCTTGAACATGTTGAGTCCGGCCATCACCCCCGGGAAGGGCTTGGCCGCACGGCCGTTGCACTCGGCATAGTGCCGCCGGAAACCCGCCAGCGCGTCCGCTGGAGGCGGCGCCGGATCGTCGGCTGCTTCCAGCGTGCCCGCCAGCACGCGTTTGACCAGGTTGGGAATGCCGCGCCCGACGTAGGCGCGGATGTCCTCGACTGCCACCGGCGAACGGCCGAGGTCGGCGAGCATGCCGTTGGCGGCGGCATGCAGGTCGAGCACCGTGTCGAGCAGGGTGCCGTCTAGGTCGAGCAGAACGGCTTTGATGCTCATTATGGTAACGGGCATCAGACCTTGGCGAGTTCGGCGCGCATTTCGCCGATGATCGTGTCGTAGCGGTTGGGGTCGGCCTCGTTGCGCTTGCCGAAGACGGCCGAGCCGGCGACGAAGGTGTCCACGCCGGCACGCGCCACGTCGGCGATGTTGGTCGGGCCGACGCCGCCGTCGATTTCGAGGCTGACCTTGAGGCCGCGCTCCTCGATCATCCGGCGCACCTTGCGCGCCTTGTCGAGCACGTAGGGGATGAACTTCTGGCCGCCAAAGCCGGGGTTCACCGACATCAGCAGCACCATGTCGAGCTTGTCGAGCGTGTATTCGAGGACGTCGAGCGGGGTGGCGGGGTTGAATACCAGGCCGGGCTTGCAGCCGCACTCGCGGATCAGGCCGATGGTGCGGTCAACGTGTTCGGAGGCTTCCGGGTGGAAGGTGATGTAGGTGGCACCGGCCTTGGCGAAGTCGGGGATGATGCGGTCCACCGGCTTGACCATCAGGTGCACATCGATCGGCGCGGTGACGCCATGCTTTTTCAGCGCCTCGCAGACCAGCGGGCCGATGGTGAGGTTCGGCACGTAGTGGTTGTCCATTACGTCGAAGTGCACGATGTCGGCCCCGGACGCGAGTACGTTGTCGACTTCCTCGCCGAGCCGGGCGAAATTGGCGGAGAGGATGGACGGTGCGATACGATAGGTCACGGAGCTCACTCCTAGTGGATTAGAATGAGCTAATTCTAGCTGCGCCGCCTATCAGCCCCGCTAAGACTTTCTGATAACAGCCATAAGTACCGACCCGCCATGGCCGAAGCGAAAAAACACGAAATTGCAATCGAGGTGGAGACGCAATATCTGCCCGAGCAGTCCGAACCCGATGAGGATCGCTATTTCTTCGCCTATAGCATCACGGTGACGAATACTGGTTCGCTGCCCGCCCAGCTGATTTCGCGGCACTGGATCATTACCGATGCGGAAGGCAAGGTCGAGGAAGTGCGTGGCTTGGGTGTGGTGGGACAGCAACCGCTCCTGAAACCCGGTGAGTCATTCGAGTACAGCAGCGGCTGCCCATTGGCCACGCCGGTAGGCACGATGAAGGGCAGCTACCAGATGGTGGCCGAGGACGGTACCCGCTTCGAAGCGCTGGTCCCCGAGTTCGTGCTAGCCATGCCCAGGACCCTGCACTGAGCCAATCAGCAGCGCTTGCGCCTCCGCAGCGTTGAGACGTTTCCACGGCAGCGGTATCAGCCCCGGAACCCTTGCGCAGTAGTCCGCATAAACCGCGCCGAAGTGTGCGACCAGCTTGCGCTCTTCCAGCCAGGCGCCGATCACGAAATACAGGGTGATGGCCACGGCGGTCACCAGATACGGCGCATTCATGTCGCGCGTCCACACCAGCACCAGACCCAGTGCATACCAGGGATGGCGTACGTAACGGTGCAGCGGCGAGATGCGGAGGCCGTCGTGTTCGACCGCATCGGTGCGCCGCTCCAGCAATGGGCGTGTTCCCAGAAACTCGTCCATGTCGTAGGTGCCGGACGCCAGCACGAAACCGCCCATGGCGGCGAGGGCCAGTCCGTTGGCCAGCCACGCGCCCAAGCCGGTCCATTGCCACAACCAGTCGCCGGGGATGGCGTAAGTGGCCCACAGCAGCGGCAGCAGCAGCAGCGTGGCGAGGCCGTTGTAGGCGAAGCGGTACCACGGCGCCAAACCGAGCCAGCAGCGGGTGACCCATGCCTTCATCGCCAGCGCGGCCAGCAGCGAATGCAGCACCGCGTAAGCGATCCAGCCGAGGGCGAGCCAAACAAGATCGCTCAACTGCGGTAATCCGCGTTGATCTTCACATAGTCGTAGCTGAAGTCGCAGGTCCACACCGTGGCGCTGGCGCGGCCGCGGCCGAGGTCGACGCGTACTTTGATTTCGGCCGGCTTCATCGCTGCAGCGCCGTCCTCTTCTCGGTAGCTGAGGGCGCGCCCGCCGTTTTCGGCGACCAATGTGTCACCGAGCCAGACCATGACCTTGGTGTCGTCGAGGTCGGCCAGCGCCGGGTCGATGTGCCAAGCGTAGCCGATGGCGGCGAGGATGCGGCCGAGGTTCGGGTCGCAGGCGAAGAAGGCGGTCTTGACCAGCGGCGAATGGGCGATGGCGTAGCCGGCGGCCTTGCATTCTGACACCGAGCGTCCGCCCGCAACGGCGATCTCGATGTATTTCGTTGCGCCCTCGCCGTCGCGCACGATCGCTTGCGCCAGTTCGCACGCGACCTCGATCACGGCCTGTCTGTATTCGGCCCAGCCCGGCGCGTCGATGCTGTCGAATTTTGCCGGCCCCTGGCCGGTGGCGATCAGCACGAAGGAATCGTTGGTCGAGGTGTCGCCGTCGATGGTGATGCAGTTGAAGGATTCGTCGGCGGCTTCCTTGACCAGGCGATCCAACATCGGCTGGGCGATCGCTGCGTCGGTGGCCATGAAGCTGAGCATGGTGGCCATGTTGGGACGGATCATGCCGGCGCCCTTGGCGATGCCGGTGATGGTGGCCGCCGTGCCGCCAGCGCCGACTTTTCGGCTGGCGGCCTTGGCAACGGTATCCGTGGTCATGATGGCATGCGCGGCCTCATGCCAGCCGTCCGCTTTCAGCGCCGATAGTGCGGCGGGCAGGCCGGCCTTGAGGCGCTCGACCGGCAGCGGTTCGAGGATCACGCCGGTGGAGAAGGGCAGCACCTGTTCGGCCCGCAGGTCCATCAGTTTCGCCAGCGCGGCGCAGCTCTGGCGTGCCGTTTCCATGCCGGGTGCGCCGGTGCCGGCGTTGGCGATGCCGGTGTTGATCACCAGTGCGCGGATGTCTTCCTGCTTGAGGTGGGCGCGGCAGACATGCACCGGCGCGGCGCAGAAGCGGTTTTGGGTGAACACGCCGGCGACGCGGCTGCCGGGTGCCAGTTCGAGTACGGTCAGGTCACGGCGATTGGCCTTGCGGATGCCTGCTTCGGCGGTGCCGAGGCGGACGCCGGCGACGGGGAAGAGATGGGTGGGGGCGGGGGTGCTGTAGTTGACGGGCATGGGATCAATCCTTGAACACGTGTTTCCAGAGGGCGCGTATAGCAGCGATGCGTTCGGCGTGGGGCGCCGCTTCGACCCGGCTGTCGAGGTGGTTGAGCCGTCGCAGGTGCTGCAGGCGGCGGTATTCGCGATAGGCGTCGCGCACGGTTTCGGCGAGGGCTCCGGGAATCAGTCCGCACTCGGCGGCGATGCGCAGCAGCGCGATGTTGCCGAGGTTGCCGGTCAGCTGCGGAAAATCGCAGGCGTGCGCCAGCACCAGGTATTGCACGGTGAACTCGACATCGATGAGTCCGCCAAAATCCTGCTTGAGATCGAAGATCTCGTCATTGCCGCGCGTTGAGAGGTTGTCGAACATCTTCTGGCGCATGGCAAGCACTTCTGTGCGCAGCTTGGCGCGGTCGCGTCGCTGGCAGAGGATCTCGCCGCGGATCTGCTCGAAGGCCTGGCCGATGGCCGGATCGCCGGCGATGAAGCGGGCGCGGGTCAGCGCCTGATGTTCCCAGAGCCAGGCACTTTCCATCTGGTATTGGCGGAAGGCCGCGAGTGAGGAGACGACCAGACCGGCATCGCCATTGGGCCGCAGGCGCAGATCGGTCTCGAACAGGATGCCGGCGGAGGTGCGCGAGGACAGCCAGGTATTCAGCCGTGTGCCGAGCCTGGCATAGACTTGGGCGGCTTCCTCATACGGGTCGTCGAACAGGTAGACAAGATCGAGGTCGGAGGCGTAGCCGAGTTCCTTGCCGCCGAGCTTGCCGTAACCGATCACGGCGAAGGCGGGCGTGTCGCGGTACTTCTTCAGCAGTTTGCGCCAGGTCAGCGTGATGGCGCGGCCGACCAGGATGTCGGCGAGTTCGGACAGATGGTCGGAGAGCTTTTCCACTGTCAGCAGGCCGGCAACATCCTGCGTGACGAGACGGAATACTTGCGCGTGGTGTGCTTCGCGCAGCGCATCCATCTGTCGTTCGGTATCGGGTTCGAGCTCGTCAGTCTGTTGGGCCAGTTGCATACGAAAGGCCGGCCAGTCGGGCACCATCTGCAGCAGGCGCGGGTCGAGCAATTCGTCGAGCAGCACCGGATGCAGTAGCAGGTAATCGGCCACCCAGGACGAGGCGCTGGCGATGTTCGCCACCTGTTCCAGCGCCTGCGGGTATTGCTGTAGCAGTGCGAGGTAGGCGGAACGGCGGCCGATGGCTTCGAGCAGGTCGAGCAGGCGCGACAGCGTGGCGTCGGGATTCGGCGCGGCGGCAGCCGCCTGGATGGCGCGCGGCACTATCGCATCGAAGCGGCCCTTCGCTTGTTCGCTCATCTGGCGATAGCGCCCGCCACTACGGATGGCGGCGAGTCGGGTGCACAGTGCCGCCGTGTCGCCAAAGCCGAGTTTAGCCAGTTCGTCGGTGTTGTTGTCGGCGTCGCACCACACCGGGTCAAGATCGTGGTTCTTCTGGTTGGGGTCGGCGAACACCGCTTCGAAATGCCGCGCCACGGTTTCGCGGTGATCGTCGAGTTCGGCAAGGAGGGCCGGGTAGTTGGCAAGGCCCATGGCCAGGGCGACACGCTGCTGGTCCTCCGGGTTTTCCGGCAGGGCATGCGTCTGCGCATCGTCGAGATATTGCAACCGGTGTTCGAGGCGGCGCAGGAAACGGTAAGCCGCCGCCAGTTCGACCACGGTTTCCGGCGCGAGTTGGCTCCGTTCTGCGAGCAGTTTCAGGACTTCCTGCGTCGGCTTGATCTGCAGCGCGCGATCGCGGCCGCCGCGGATCAGCTGGAAAACCTGGGCGATGAACTCGATCTCGCGGATACCGCCGGGGCCGAGCTTGACGTTGTTGGCCATGTCCTTCTTGGCTACTTCGCGGCGGATTTGCGTGTGCAGCTCGCGCATTGCATTGATGGTGCCGAAATCGAGGTACTTGCGGAAGACGAAGGGGCGGCGGATCGCTTCAAGCTCTTCCCAGCGGGTTCCTGTCAGCGGTCGCGCCTTGATCCAGGCGTAGCGTTCCCATTCGCGGCCCTGGGTGTAGAAATAGTTCTCCAGCATGTCGAAGGAGCAGACCAGCGGGCCGGAATCGCCATTCGGCCGCAACCGCATGTCGACGCGGAATACCTGGCCTTCGCCAGTGATGTCGGCGATAGCGTTGATCAACCCCTTGCCCAGGCGACCGAAATATTCGAAGTTGGAAATCGGGCGATTGCCATCGGTATCGCCGTCCTCGGGATAAACGAAGATCAGGTCGATGTCGGACGAGACGTTCAATTCGCGCCCGCCCAGCTTGCCCATGCCGATGACGATCAGTTGTTGGCGCTCGCCGGCAGCATTCTTCGGGATGCCATAGCGGGAGGCAAGCGCGGCTTCGGTGACATCCAGGGCAGCGGCTACGGCGGCGTCGGCGACCAGCGTCATGTTCTCGACCACTTCAGCCAGATCGGCCAGCCCGGCCAGGTCGCGGGCGGCGATGCGCGCCATGGCGCGTTGCTTCAGATGGCGCAGCGCGGGCTTGAGGCTGTCCTCGGTCAGCGGTGTGGCGGCGAGCCAGGCGATGATGGTCGTGGCGTCGAGCGGCGGCTTGCCTGGATCGAGTTCGGCCTGTAACTCGGGGTGTGCCTGCACCAGACGGGCAAGATAACGTGAGTAATTGGTGGAAGAGAGGGCGGGGGTCATGGATTAGAATTTCGCCACTGCCGTCGAATAGGGCATTGTAGCCTTCCCACTTGCTCGTCACCCCCTTCCTTCGTCTCTTTGTCGCACATCGTGCTCTGCTCACCTGGGCGGGACGGATTCTGCTCGTACTGTATTTCGCCATCGGGATCCTGATCCTGGTCGGGCGGCACTGGGTGCTGCCCGAAATCGAGCAGCATCGGCCCAGGCTGGAACAGGCCCTCACCACCGCGATCGGCCTGCCGGTGAAGATCACCGCCATTTCCGCGGCCTGGCCAGGCCTGCATCCACAGTTGTTGATTGAGGGCTTGCAGGTATTCGACCGGCAGGGACGCGCCGCCTTGTCGTTCGACCGGGTCGAAGCTGAGGTAGGCTGGTCTTCGCTCTGGCATCTTGGCCTGCGCCTGCATCGCTTGCAGATCGTCGCTCCGGTATTGGACATACGCCGTGATGCATCCGGTATTTACTACGTGGCCGGTCTCGCAATACAGGGCCTGGACAGCGGTTTTGCCGACTGGGTAATGCAGCAGGGCCGCATCGTCGTCAGCGATGCCCGTATCCAGTGGCATGACGAACTGCGCGGTGCGCCTCCTCTAGAATTGCAAAAGCTGCATTTCAAACTCAGGAACTTGGGCAGCCGCCACAGTTTCGGCCTGAGTGCCGAACCGCCGGTCGCGGTGGCAAAAGTGCTCGACCTGCGCGGCAACCTGATTGGCAGCGATCTATCCGACCTTGCTTCCTGGCGCGGCGAGTTGTATGCCGATCTGGAACAGGCCGACCTGTCGGCGTGGTCGCCCTGGCTCGACCTGCCCCTCGAATGGAAGCAGGGCTTGGGTGACTTGCGACTCTGGCTCGGCTTCGAGAACCTGCAGCCGAACGGGGTTACGGCCGATGTGCGCTTGGCTGATGTGAAGCTGCGCCTGCGGTCCGATCTCCCGGGCCTGACACTTAATCATCTCGAAGGGCGGCTGATCGGTCGCCGCATCGACGATGGCTACTTCGGCGAAATCAAGCGCCTGTCGCTGGCGACCGCCGATGGCATTGAGGTGCCGCCCACCGATGCCCGCCTGATCCTGAAGACGGAGTTGCGGCAGGAGGCCGGTGAATTTCGCATCAACGGACTCGACTTCGGAGCGTTGGCGGCGTTGGCGGGCCACTTGCCCTTGCCTACCGAGGTGCAAGCGCGCCTGGGGGCGTTTCGGCCGAGTGGGCGACTAAGTGATCTCGAATTGATCTGGTATGGCACGCCGGATGCGTTGCGCGGCTGGCAGGTGAAGGGCAACTTCACCGATCTGGCATTAGCCGCCCATCACGAGCTGCCTGGTTTTGGTGGGATCTCCGGGCGGCTGACGGGCAACGAATCCAGTGGGGAAATTGTGCTGGACAGCAAAAATGCCGAGGTTATCCTGCCGGCGGTGTTTCCCGAGCCGCGGCTGGCCCTGGCCAGCCTCATCGCCGAGATCGGCTGGCAGGCCAAGGGTGATCAGGTAGAACTGTTGCTCAAGCGGATGAACTTCGCCAACGCTGACGCTACTGGCGAAGCGACCGGGCGCTACCGCTACACGGGCCAGGGGCCGGGGGAAATCGACTTGTCGGCGAAGCTGGTGGATACGGTCGGCAATGCCGTGTGGCGCTACATGCCACTGGTAGTCAACAAGGATGCACGCGACTGGCTACAGGCGGGTATCGTCGGGGGGCGTGCCGGCAGCGCCTCGCTGCGTCTCAAGGGGTCGCTGGCCGACTTTCCATTCCGGGACGGCAAGGCCGGCATTTTTCAGGTCAAGGGTGTGTTCCAGGGGGCACAGCTTAACTATGCCGGCGGCTGGCCGGTGATCACGGATATCGATGGCGAACTGCTGTTCGACGGGGTACGCATGCTGATTAGCGGCCATCGGGCGAAGATCATGGGCGTCACGCTGTCGAATGTGAGCGCCGAAATTGCCGATCTCGAGCAGATGGAAGAACTGTTGACCGTGGCTGGCAAGGCGAACGGTCCGACCCAGCGCTTTCTGGATTTCATCGAGGCCAGCCCGGTGGGGGCGCGCATCGAACACTTCACCGCGCCGATGAAGGTGAGTGGCGATGGCGAACTTGATCTGCAACTGGAGTTGCCACTGCGCCAGCTTGTAAATACCCAGGTGCAAGGCCACTATCGCTTTTCCGATAACCAGGTGCGTGTATTGCCGGAGTTGCCGTTGCTCACCGAGGCGCAGGGTGAGTTGAGTTTCAGTGCGGACAAACTAGAGACGCGCGACTTGCAGATGCGTCTGTTCGGTTCGCCGGTGACGGCGGACGTGAGTTCCGCGTCAGGGGGGGGGGTACGGGTGTCGGCAAAAGGTATCCTCTCCAGCCAGGCATTGCGCAAGGATCCTGAAATCGGTAGTTGGGGACTGTTCGAGCATCTTTCCGGCGAATCGCCCTGGCGCGGAAGTGTGACGATCAAGAAACCGGTGGCGGATTTTCAGATCGAGTCGACGCTTTCGGGCCTGTCCTCCAGTCTGCCGGAACCTTTCAATAAGTCGAAGCTGGACAAGCTGCCGCTCAAGCTGGCCGGGCGCATCGAAGCGCAGCGCGGTAACCTGAAGCTGAACCTGGGCAACGGCGTGGTCGCGCAGGCGATGCAGACGGGGGATGACTGGCGCGGCCGCGTGGCGATCGGCGCGGTAGCTGTGAAGGCGGCATCACCACTGCCGGCGCGCGGCCTCGCACTGGCTGTGAATCTGCCACGGCTGGATCTCGACCTGTGGCGCAGCCTGCTGCCGGCGGCAGGTGACAGTGGCAGTACAGCGCTGCCCTGGTCTGTCATCGACCTCAAGGTGCCTGTACTACGTATTCTCGAACGCGACTTTCATGACGTGCAGGCCCAGGGCAGCCTTGCCGATGGTCGCTGGAAGATCGCTCTCGACAGCCGCGAGGCGCAAGGCCAGTTGACCTGGGATGACAACGGGCCGGGTCGCATTGGTGGGCACCTTACCCGCCTGCAGATTCCCGCGGGCGATGTGCCTGCCCACGCAGGCGGTAGCAACGAAGCCCCGGATACGCTGCCGGCGGTCGATCTGCTGATCGACAGCTTCCGCGTGCGCGACAAGATGCTGGGAGAACTACGCATCAAGGCAGAAAATCGTGAAGGCGCCTGGCAAACCCACGCCGAACTCAGGAACGACGCCGCCCGGCTCAGTGGTGAAGGCAGTTGGCGCCCGAGCCGGACAAACCCCGAAACGACCCTGGCTTTCAAGCTCGATGTCAGCGATGCCGAAAAGTTGATCGGTCGCCTTGGGCTGCCCGATGCGGTGCGCCGCGGCGAGGCGAAGCTGGAAGGTGATCTGCGCTGGCAGGCGGCTCCCGTGACGCTCGACCTGCTCAGCCTGACTGGCCGGCTCAAGCTGGATGCCGGGAAGGGACAGTTCAAGAAACTCGAACCGGGCGTTGGCCGCCTGCTGGGGGTGCTCTCGCTGCAATCCCTGCCACGCCGCATCACGCTCGATTTTCGTGACATCTTCAGCGACGGTTTTGCCTTCGACAGCATAAGCGGTGAGGCCCAGATCGACCGCGGGCTGATTTCCTCCGACGAGTTGAAAATCCGCGGCCCGGCCGCCAAGGTCTTGCTCTCCGGCCAGGCCAATCTGCTGGCCGAAACGCAAGACCTCAGGGTGCGCGTGCAGCCGGCGATCGGCGAGTCGATTGCCGTGGGGGCAATGCTTGCCCACCCGGTGGCAGGCGCGGTCGCATGGGCTGCCCAGAAACTGCTGAACGACCCGCTCGACCAGGCTTTCTCCTACGAATACAAGGTGACCGGTCCCTGGTCCGACCCGAAAGTCGAGAAAGTGACCGCCACTCCAACGCCACCGCAGAAAGCGGGTACGCCATGATCGCCCCCGGCCGCATTGCCGCGCTCCAGATGATATCGACGCCCGATGTCACCCCTAACCTTGATACGGGTGTCCGGTTGATCGCCGAAGCCGCGGCGCAAGGTGCTCAACTCGCCGTGCTGCCCGAATACTTCCCGATCATCGGCGGCAGCGATGCCGAGCGGCTGGCGGTACGCGAAACGGCGGGTTGCGGCCCGATCCAGGATTTCCTCGCTGCAGCAGCCCAGCGCCACGGCCTGTGGCTGATCGGCGGGTCGATTCCCCTGATGGCGGATGATCCGGCCAAGCTGCGCAACAGTTGCCTGGTCTATGACCCCGCGGGCCGGCAGGTGGCGCGCTACGACAAGATCCACCTGTTCGGTTTCACGAAGGGCGCGGAGCACTATGACGAGGCAGCGACCATCGAGGCCGGTCCGCCGCAGCCGGTCGCCTTCGACACGCCTTTCGGCCGCATCGGCCTGGGGATCTGCTACGACCTGCGCTTCCCGGAGCTGTTCCGGGCGCTCGGCCCGCTCGACCTGATCGTGCTGCCCGCTGCCTTTACCGACACCACCGGCCAGGCGCACTGGGAAATCCTGTTGCGTGCGCGCGCCATCGAGAACCAGTGCTACCTGCTGGCTTCGGCGCAGGGAGGGCTTCACCCGACCGGGCGCATGACCCACGGCAACAGCCTGATCGTCGATCCGTGGGGCATGCTGCTCGCGCGCCTCGACAAGGGCGAGGGCGTCATCGTCGCCGACCTCGATCCGGATTGCATCGCCACAGTGCGCGCAAGCCTGCCGGCCCTGCAGCACCGGCGGCTGTAAACCCTGAAAAGTCGGCGCTAGCAGGACGGCAGCGTGGCGTCCTCTGCTATCTTTCGCCCATGAACGCAAACCACCACTTCGAAATCGCCGAGCAGTACCTGCTCGTTCCCTACAACCTGACTACCGGTACGCTGTCGAGCGTCTTCGGCGAACTGTTCGGCCATCGGATCGATCATGCCGACCTCTATTTCCAGTTCGCCCGTTCCGAGGCCTGGAGCCTGGAGGAGGGCATCGTCAAGTCGGGCAGCTTCAACATCGAGCAGGGCGTCGGCGTGCGCGCGGTCAGCGGCGAAAAAACCGCCTTCGCCTATTCCGACGAAATTAGCCTGCCGGCCTTGCTGGGCGCGGCGCGTGCCACGCGCGCCATTGCCGCAGCGGGAGGGGATGGCAAGCTGCCGCAATTGGCCGGGCATGGCCCCCGCTCGCTCTACGGGCAGGGCGATCCGATTGTATCGCTCGACGCGACCGCGAAGGTGGCGCTGCTGGAGCGGCTCGAACAACTGGCGCGTGCCGCCGACCCGCGTGTGACTCAGGTGATGGCGCATGTCGCCGGTAGTTGGGAGACGGTGCTGATCGCCCGTTCCGACGGCCATCTCGCGGCCGATGTGCGGCCGCTGGTACGCGTCTCGGTGACGGTGATCCTCGAGCAGGAGGGGCGCCGCGAGCAGGGTTCCGCCGGTGGTGGCGGGCGCTTCGACTACGGCTATTTCAGCGACGCGGTGCTGGTCGACTATGCCGAAAAGGCGGTTCATCAGGCGCGCGTGAATCTTGGTGCCGATCCGGCGCCGGCCGGCGAAATGACCGTGGTCCTTGGCAGCGGCTGGCCTGGCATCCTGCTGCACGAAGCGATCGGCCACGGGCTGGAGGGCGATTTCAACCGCAAGGGCAGTTCGGCTTTTGTTGGCCGCGTCGGCCAGCGCGTAGCGGCCAAGGGGGTGACCGTGGTCGATGACGGCACCATTCCCGACCGGCGCGGCTCGCTCTCGGTCGACGACGAAGGCAACCCGACGCAGCGCACGGTGCTGATCGAAGACGGCATCCTGACCGGCTACCTGCAGGACTCGCTCAATGCCCGCCTGATGGGCGTGCAACCGACCGGCAACGGCCGGCGCGAATCCTTCGCGCACGTACCGCTGCCGCGCATGACCAACACCACGATGATGGCAGGTGACAAGGACCCACAGGAGATCATCGCCTCGGTAAAAAAGGGCCTGTATGCCGCCAATTTCGGTGGTGGCCAGGTCGATATCACCAGCGGCAAGTTCGTCTTTTCGGCGGCCGAAGCCTACCTGATCGAGAACGGCAGGATCACCCGCCCGGTGAAGGGCGCGACGCTGATCGGCAATGGCCCCGACGTGTTGACGCGGGTGTCGCTGATCGGCAACGACCTCATGCTCGATCCTGGCGTCGGCACCTGCGGCAAGGAAGGGCAGAGCGTCCCGGTCGGAGTGGGTCAGCCGACGGTGCGTATCGACGGTTTGACGGTGGGTGGAACCGGCTAGGCGACTGTTGCACTGCGGTAGAATCGCGGCCTTTCCGCAACAGGCCATCATCATGAAGCACATCGTCGACGACGTCCGTATCCGCGAAATCAAGGAATTGTCGCCACCTGGTCACATTCTGCGCGAATTTCCGGCGACCGAACCTGCTGCGGCGACGACCTACGAGGCGCGAGCAGCCATCCACCGCATCCTCCACGGCGCCGATGATCGCCTGCTGGCCGTGGTCGGTCCCTGCTCGATCCACGATTTCGATTCGGCGATGGAATACGCACGCCGCCTCAAGGCCGAACGTGACCGGTTGGCTGACGACCTGCTGATCCTGATGCGTGTTTACTTCGAAAAACCGCGTACTACCGTGGGCTGGAAGGGGCTGATCAACGACCCGCGCATGGACGGCAGCTTCAAGATTAATGAGGGCCTCCGCCTCGCGCGACGCCTGCTATGGGAACTGACCGAGATGGGCCTGCCCTGCGCCACCGAGTTCCTCGACACGATCACGCCGCAGTACACCGCCGACCTGATCTCGTGGGGCGCCATCGGCGCGCGCACCACCGAATCGCAGGTGCACCGCGAACTGGCTTCGGGGCTGTCTTGCCCGGTCGGCTTCAAGAACGGCACCGATGGCAATATCCGGATCGCCGTCGACGCGATCCGCGCCGCTCAGTCTCCGCACCATTTCCTCTCAGTGACCAAGGCCGGACATTCCGCCATCGTGTCGACCAATGGCAACGAAGACTGTCACGTCATCTTGCGCGGCGGCAAGCAACCCAACTACGACCATGCCAGCGTCGACGCCGCCTGCACCGAACTGGGCAAATCCGGCCTGGCCGCCCGCGTGATGGTCGATTTTTCCCACGGCAACAGTCGCAAGGACTACACGCTGCAGAAGGAAGTGGCCACCGATGTCGCCAGTCAGTTGGCCGTTGGCGAAGACCGCATCTTTGGCGTGATGGTCGAGTCCCATCTCAACTCAGGTCGCCAGGACCTGCAGCCGGGCAAGCCGCTGGCACAAGGCGTCTCGATTACCGATGCCTGCCTCGGCTGGGACGACACGCTGGCTGTGCTCGACCAGTTGGCCGAGGCCGTCAGGATGCGTCGCGCGGTACTCGCCGAACGCTGATCGCGCGCATGGCTATAATTTCGGGACTGGACTCCTTTCTGCAAACATGAGCGATCCTGCTGCTCTTGATCCGTTTGCCGCATTCGAAACGCTCGGCGATGCGACGCGCTATGTTGACCGCATCCTGGAGATCATCGAGCACATCCACCTGTTTGAGGATTTCGAGCGCACCGAGATCGATACTCTGGCGCGCTACCTGTCCTGCTATCGTTCCCCGCCTGGGGTCGAGATCATCGCCGAAGGGGGGCCAGGCGATTTCATGCTGATCCTGATTGACGGCAGTGTCGAGATCGTCAAGGTCGACCCGCGCGGCCTGCCGCAACGGTTGGCCGTGGCTGGACCGGGAAAGACGCTCGGCGAGATGTCGCTGATCGACGGCGAACAACGTTTCGCCAGTTGCGTGACGCTCGAAACGACCATCTTCGCTGTCCTCAATCGTGACGCGCTGATCCGCATCGTTTCCGAGGATCCCAAGATCGGCGTCAAGATCCTCATGGAACTGCTGATGCTGCTCAACCAGCGCCTGCGCATGGTGAGCGGCGAACTGATGAAGTGCATGGAGAACAAGCGACTCAGGTTGCGCTGACTGTTGCAGGTCAGGCGTTGCTGCCTTTTTCCCAGAGTACGTCGCCGTGGCCGGCAGCGCGGTTGAGCCAGCGTGCCAACACGAACAGCAGGTCGGACAAGCGATTGAGATACTGGCGGGCAGCATCCGAGACGGCTTCGTTGTGGGCCAAAGCGACCACTGCACGTTCGGCGCGGCGGCAGACGGTGCGGGCATGATGCGTCAACGCGGCGGCGCGCGTGCCGCCGGGCAGGATGAATTCCTTGAGAGGTTCCAGTTCGCCGTTATAACGGTCAATGGCGGTTTCGATCCTGCCTGGTTGGGTGTCCTTGAGGAAGTTACCGCCGGGCACCGAGAGTTCTCCGCCGAGGTCGAACAAGTCGTGCTGGATGCCGATGAGGAGGGCGCGCACTTCGTCCGGCAGCGACTCGCAGAGCAATACGCCGACGATGGCGTTCAGTTCATCGACATCGCCCAGCGCGGCGATCCGTGGCGCATCCTTGCCGACGCGGGAGCCGTCGCCGAGGCCGGTGGAGCCGGCATCACCGGTGCGGGTGTAGATTTTCGAGAGACGGTAGCCCATGATGGAAAAGTCGGCGGTGGCGGGACGGTAGTTTAGCGAAATCGGCAGGTTCAGGCCTGATTGCGGACCGCCGCGACCAGGGATTCGGGTTCCGGCGCACGCTTGACGACCAGTACGGCGCAGTCAAGGCCACCGACCACGCGATCGGTGGTTTGCCCGGCCAGCTTGCGCGACAGGCCCTTGCGCTGGTCATTGCCGATGACCACCAGGTCGGCCCCGACTGCCCGCGCGGTTTCGATGATGGCGTGGTCGGGTGTGCCGCCAAGGATGCTCCCCGTGCATTCGATACCCTCGATACGCAGTTGCCCAAGCTTCTCGGCAACGTCCTCCTCCGCGCGGGCACGTTCGGCTTCGGTATTGGCGACCGCCAGCACGGTCACCGGCAGGTGCGATATCTTGGCGATCTGCGTCGTCATGTCGGCGATGGTGGTACTGATCGGAGCGCCGTCGGTGGCCATCAGGATGCGTTGCTGCCATGGTTTGGCCTTCCCATTGGCGAACAGCACATGGCAGGGCGAACCGATGAGGATGCGCAGGGCGGTTTCGCCGACCAGTTTTTCCTTGAAGTCGCCACGTGGCGGTTGGCGACCGATGATGAGGATGTTGCTGTCCTGGGTCGCGGCGGTGGCGACGATCTCGGCGACCGGTTGCCTGCCGTGGCGCAGCATGACTTCGCAATCGACCCCAGCGGCGCGCGCCTGGTGTTCCACCTGCGCCAGCCGCTTCTGCGCCAGATCGTCCTGCTCGTCCGACGCGACGCAGGTCATTACGTCCAGGGTGACGCCGAACTGGCGTGCCAGCAGGATGGCGATGTCCTCCGGCGCATGGCTGAATTCGCTGCAGTCGGTGGCGAGCAGCAGGCGTTGGCGGCGGAAGCCGTCGGGCAGCATGCCGCTGTTGCATTGCTTGAAGATGCGGGTCTTGCACCTACGGCAGATACCCGGGTCGAGCGTCCAGTAGAGCGCACCGGTCACGTCGGTCATCACCGGGAAAAAACCGCCCGCGCCGATCTCGTCCGTATAGCCGCCTTCGCGCAGGGACCGGTAGATGGTCTGGTTGAGACGATAGAAATACAAACCGCCGCCGATGCGCCGCCGCCGTCGCGCTTCCTGGGCCAGTACTTCCGCACCGGCAATATCGATGTAGCTTAGGCTCGATGCGGCGATCAGTACGGATTTCTGCTGCGGGTTGTCCTCGTCTATCTGCTGCAGGGCTTGTTGCACATAACTGGCCGCACCGAAATAGATGGAACCGGTGATGCGCGTGATGCGCAGCTGCGGGCATTCGGGACGGCCCTGCGCGCGGATGAAGTGGTATGAACCCTCTTCCGGGGCGGGCACCACTGGCACGATTTCCGGCTTCGAGGTGCGGTAGAGGAACATCACCAGCGACAGGAAGACGCCGAGGAAGATGCCGAGTTCGAGGTTGGCCAGCGTACCGACAAAGGTGGCGGCGAGGATGGCCGACTCTGCTTTGCTGCTGTGCCAGATGTGGGCAATGTGCTGGAAGTCGATCAGGCCCCAGGCCACCAGGAACAGGATGCCGGCCATCGCGGCGTTGGGCAGATAGGCAGCGAGCGGCGCGACGGCTAGCAGCACGAGTACCAGCGCGACCGAGGCGATGATCGAGGCCAGCGGCGTCTTGGCGCCGGCTTCGAAATTCACGCCGCTGCGGTTGAACGAGCCGGAAGAGGCGTAACTGGAAAAGAAGCTGCCGACGATGTTCGACAGGCCCTGGCCGATGAACTCCTGGTTGCCGTCAATGCGCTGTTCGGATCGCACGGCGATGGCGCGCGAGATCGATACCGCCTCGGTCAACGCCAGCATGGTGATCACCAGCGCCGGGCCGAGCGCTGTTTTCAGGGTGGCGAACGAGAAGTCGGGCGCCGAGAGCGGTGGCAGGCCGGCTGGCAGCGCGCCGACGGTCTGGATGCCGGTGATCGCCTGGCCTTTCGAGAGGTTGAAGGCTTCCGCGATCAGGCTGCCGACGATCATCGCGGCGATCATGTAGGGCAGCTTGCGGGCGTAGCGTTTCGTCAGGATGCCGGTGACCAGTGTCGTCGCACTGACGGTCAGCACCCAGGGATTGATGGCCGCGAACTGGATCGCGAGCTGGTGCAGGATCTCGTAGAACGGCGTGCCCCGCGGGATCGGGATGCCGAAGAAATTCTTCACCTGGCTGGCGGCGATCAGGACGGCGGCGCCCGTGGTGAAGCCGATGACCACCGTGTGCGAGATGAAGTTCACCAGCATGCCCATGCGCGCGAGGCCGAGCGCCAGCTGGAACACGCCGACCAGGAAGGTCATGGTCAGCACGAGGTCGATGTATTGCTGCGTACCGGGTTCGGCCAGGTGGGAAAGGGCGGCGAAGACGGCGATGGAAATCGCCGTGGTCGGCCCGGAAACCAGATGCCAGCTCGATCCCCAAAGTGCGCCGATGACCGCCGGTACCATCGCGGCGTATAGGCCGTATTGCGGTGGCAGGCCGGCGATGGTGGCGAACGCAACGCCCTGCGGCAGGACGATCAGCGCCCCGGTGATGCCGGCGAGCAAGTCATCCTTCAGCGTGCCGCGCGTGACGAGCGGCCACCATAGCAGGAAGGGGAAAAACTTGCTCAATGTGCCCGCAGGCAGTCTCATGGCCGAGAACAAAACTAAGGTATTCCGGAATATTAGCAGACAACCATATATCTTCACCCTGGCGGCCGATATGAGTCACTGATTTGTCGATAAAAAGCCTGTTACTCGGCGCTTCAGTGGCGCTGCTAGCATCGTAAGCTTAAGACAGCGTCCTTCGCTGGGAAGGGTGGTTTGCCTGTCCATTGCCGCATGACTTTTCCTCCACACCTGCAACGCTTTTTCCCCTTCCTGCGCTGGCTGCCGTACGGCGGGGCGACCCTGCGTGCCGATTTTCTGGCTGGGCTAACGGTGGCCTTGGTGCTGGTACCGCAGTCCATGGCCTATGCCCAGCTCGCCGGCTTGCCCGCCTATTACGGGCTTTACGCGGCTTTTCTGCCCGTCGCGGTCGCCTCGCTGTGGGGATCGTCCAACCAGCTGGGTACCGGCCCGGTGGCGGTAGCCTCCTTGCTGACGGCATCGTCGTTGACTCCGCTGGCGGCGCCGGGTTCCGAGTCTTTCGTTGCCCTGGCGATTCTGCTGGCCCTGATGGTGGGCATCGTGCAACTGGTACTGGGGGTATTCAAGCTGGGCGTGGTGGTGAACTTCCTCTCGCACCCGGTGATCGTCGGCTTCACCAATGCCGCCGCGATGATCATCGGGCTGTCTCAGCTCAACAAACTGATCGGCGTGCCGATGGGGCGCTCGGAGTCCTTTGTCAGCGATATCTGGGGAGTATTGCAACTGTTGGGCGACACCCATCTGCCGACACTGGGCATGGGCATTACGGCCATCGCCATCATGTGGGGTGTCCGCAAGAAGGCGCCCAAGCTGCCCGGCGTGCTGATCGCCGTGGCACTGACCACGCTGGTGTCGTGGCAGATCGGCTTCGAACGCAACGTCACGGCGACGCTGGAGCAGATCGCCGAACCGGAGGCCCAGGCCTTGCTGGGCGAGTTTGTCCGTACCGAGACCCGCATCAAGGAAATCAGCGCACAGATTGTCGCTAAGAACGGCGAACTCAAACAGTTGCAGAAAGCCGGTGGCGACATCGGCCACGACATCGCGACGCTCCATTACGAAATCGAATTGCTGACGCTGCAACTCAAGGATCGCGAGGACGAGAACCGCCGCCGCAATCGGGCGGTGCGCAGCTTCGTCTTCGAACAGGTAGCTGGTTCGGGCGATCAGCCGCTACAGTATTACGCCCAGGGCAAGCTGCCGGCAGACGCACCATCCGAGGGCCATCGCTGGCGCATTGCCAAGGCGGCTAGCGGTACGCTCAAACTGACCGGCGGCGGAGAAGTGGTCGGTAATGTACCGCAGGGATTGCCTTCGTTCAGTCTGCCGAAGTTTTCCTGGGAGATGGTCGGCAGCCTGCTCTCCGCCGCCATCGTCATCTCGCTGGTCGGCTTCATGGAAGCGATCTCGATCGCCAAGGCAATTGCCGCGAAAACACGGCAGAAGATCAACCCGAATCAGGAGCTGATCGGTCAGGGCCTGGCGAATATCGTCGGAGCCACCACCCAGTCGTTTCCGGTATCCGGTTCGTTTTCGCGCTCGGCTGTGAACATGAACTCTGGGGCGAAAACCGGCATGGCCTCGGTCATTACGACCCTGATCGTGCTGGTGACCCTGCTGTTCCTCACCCCGCTGCTCTATCACCTGCCACAGGCCGTCCTGGCTGCGGTGATCATCATGGCGGTGATCGGCCTGATCAATTTTGGCGCCATCAAACATGCCTGGCTTGCCAACAAGCACGACGGCATTGCTTCGGTAGCCACCTTTGTCGCTACGCTGGCCTTTGCCCCCCACCTCGACAAGGGCATCATGGTCGGCGCCGGCCTGGCGATCGTCCTCTATCTTTATCGCACCATGGAGCCGCGGGTGGCGATCCTGGGTCGCCACCCGGACGGCACCCTGCGCGACGTCAAGGTCAATAACCTGCCGGTGTCGGATGTAGTGACGGCCGTACGCTTTGACGGCCGCCTCTATTTCGCCAACGTTGCCTTTTTCGAAGACGCCATCCTGGAAGCTGTGTCAAACAATCCTGAGGCACCTTACTTGCTCATTGTCGGCAACGGCATCAACGAAATCGATGCCTCGGGCGAAGAGGTGATCCATCACCTGGTCGAGCGCATGCGCGCCAACGGCACCGTCGTGCTTTTTTCGGGTATCAAGAAGCAAGTGCTTGACGTCATGCGCGCGACCGGCTTGCATGTCCTGATCGGGGAGAAGGCATTTTTTGCCACGGCGGAGCAGGCCTTGGAGAAGATCTTCTCCCGCGCGGAAAACCTGGGTGTCGAAGATAACCTGCGCCCCGTAAAGCTGGCGACCCTGATGCCTGAACAGCGCTTCAACTGAACCGGAAAATGACCAATGAATGATCACTTGCCGTCCTGCCAGCGCCGACTTTTGCGAGCTATCGCAGGAGGGGCGGTTAAAATCCGCGCTTGACCGCTGCCTACTTCATGACCCGCCTGCTTGCCATTGACTACCTGATGATCGCCGCCGCCGCCTGGGGCGTGATCGGGCTGGTCGGGCTGGCGCTACAGCGCAACTTCAGCTTTGTCGCCAAAGGATTGTTTCCTTTTGGCGCGCTGGTCGGCCTGCTGGTCGGCGGCGTGGCGCTCCTGGCCCTGGGCGGCACGTCGCAGACGGCCGAACTGGTGATCGGGCTGCCGAACCTGCCTTTCCATCTGCACCTGGACAATCTCGCCGCCGTCTTCATCCTGCTGCTGGGGTTCGTTTCGGCAGGGATTTCCATCTACGCTGCCGGCTATTTCCGGCAGGGGGAGGGCACCGCACCCGGCGTGCTGTGCTGCGAATACCACCTCTTTCTCGCCAGCATGCTGATGGTGCTGCTGGCCGACGATGCCTATGCCTTCATGGTGGCCTGGGAGACGATGGCGCTCACCTCCTTTTTGCTCGTCACCACCGACCATCGCCATGCCGCCATCCGTGAGGCCGGCTACCTGTATCTGCTGATCGCCCATATCGGTGCCATCGCCATCCTGCTTTCCTTCGGCGTGATGACCTCGGGGAGTGGCGATTACAGTTTTAGTGGCATGCGCGAGCAGGAGCTGTCGCCCTTCTGGGCCTCGGTGGCATTCCTGCTGGCACTGGCCGGTTTTGGTGCCAAGGCCGGGTTGCTGCCCCTGCATGTCTGGCTGCCCGAGGCGCATCCGGCGGCACCCTCGCCGGTCTCCGCCCTGATGAGCGGCGTGATGCTGAAGACGGCGATCTACGGCATCCTGCGCGTCAGCTTCGATCTGGTTGGCACGCCGATTTGGTGGTGGGGCGTGGTGGCGCTCGCGGTCGGCATCATCACGGCGCTGTTCGGCGTGCTTTATTCGACGGTGCAGTCCGACATGAAGCGTCTATTGGCCTATTCGTCGATCGAAAACATCGGCCTGCTGGCGGTCGGCATTGGCTTGGCGCTGATCTTCCACAGCTACCAGATGGAAGCGCTTGCGGCCCTCGCATTGACAGCGGTGTTCTATCACTGCCTGGCCCACGCCGGCTTCAAGAGCCTGCTGTTCCTGTGCACTGGCTCGGTACTGCATGCCACGAAGGAACGCAGCCTGGGCAAGCTTGGTGGCCTGATCCATCCGATGCCCTGGGTCGCTTGGCTGGCGCTGGTCGGGGTGATCGCCAGTGCCGGCTTGCCGCCGCTGTCGGGCTTCGTCTCCGAGTGGCTGCTGCTGCAAGGCTTCCTGTTTTCGCCCGGCCTGCCACACCCTTGGCTCAACATGGTAGTGCCGGTCGTCGCCGCAGCCGTGGCGCTGGTGGCGGCGATGGCGGGTTTCGCCATGGTCAAGTTCTACGGCATCATCTTCCTCGGCCAGATGCGCGAACCCGCGCTCAAGGATGCCCACGACGCCGGCATCTGGGAAAAACTCGGCCTGCTGTGGCTGGCCTGTCTGACACTGCTGCTCGGCGTGCTGCCGGCGACGGTGATCCTGCGTCTCGACGCTGCCACGCGACAACTGCTGGGCAAAGGACTGGCCGACCGGGTGGCTGAAAACGGCTGGTGGATGCTGGCGCCGATCTCGCCGGAACGGGCCAGTTATGAACCGCTGATCTTCCTGGCCATCATCGCCGCCACGCTGTTGATCGGGCGCGAACTGGTGCATCGCCTCTATCACGGCCGGGTACGGCGCAGCCCGGCCTGGGATTGCGGCTATCACTTCCAGGGACCACGCGCGCAGGATACGGCCGAGGGCTTTTCGCAGCCGATCCGGCGCATCTTCGAGCCCATGTTCCGCATGGAACGCCAGTTCCCGACGCCGCGCGATCGCCAGCCGATCTATACGGTGAAGGTGTCAGACCATTTCTGGTACTGGCTCTACCTGCCGATTGTCCGGGCGGCTGGCTGGGTATCTCAGTTGATCACCAACCTGCAGGGTGGCCGCATCGCCATCTACCTGATGTACAGTTTCCTCACGCTCCTCATACTGATCATGGTGGCTCGCCCATGATCAGTATCGCCGCCCTCATCGGTCAAGTTTTTGCCATCGTGCTGGCGCTCGCGCTGGCACCGCTGCTGACCGGCTGGGTCAATCAATGGCGGGCGTGGCTACAGAACCGCAGTGCGCCGCCGCTCCTGCAGCCGTACTACACGCTGCACAAGTTGTTCCACAAGGATGTGGTGCTGGCGCACGGCGCCTCGCCGCTGTTCCGCTTTGCCCCCTTCATCATGTTCGGCTGCATGCTGCTCGCCTGCGGCATCATCCCCAGTCTGTCCACCGACCTCCCCTTCGCGCCGGCGGCCGATGCGCTGGCGCTGGTCGGCGTGTTCGGCCTGGCGCGCCTGTTCATTTCGCTGGCGGCGATGGACATCGGCACCTCTTTCGGCACCCTCGGCGCCCGGCGCGAGATGCTGGTTGGTTTTCTCGCCGAACCGGCCCTGCTGATCATCATCTTTACCGTCGCCATGATCGCCAACTCGACTTCGTTGGCGACCATCGTCGAAACCTTGGCCTACCGCGAGTTCGCCATCTATCCAAGCCTGGCCTTCGCCGGCATCGCCTTTACCTTCGTTTCCTTCGCCGAGAACGCGCGCGTACCGGTCGATAACCCGGCCACCCACCTCGAACTGACGATGATCCACGAGGCGATGATCCTTGAATATTCCGGGCGCCATCTGGCGCTGATCGAGTGGGCGGCGAGCCTCAAGTTGTATGCCTATTCCTGCCTCGGCATCGCGCTGTTCTTCCCCTGGGGCATCGGCGAGCGCGACAATTTCCTGGCGCTGGTGGCAGCGATTCCCCTGTTGCTGTTGAAACTTGGCATCGGTGGCATGCTCCTGGCGATCATTGAGACGATCAATGCCAAGGTGCGCATCTTCCGCGTGCCGGAATTTCTTGGTACCGCCTTCCTGCTGGCCGTACTGGGCTTGCTGGTGAGACTGCTCTTGGAGGTGCGTGCATGAATGCCACGCCGCTGTTCGCGCAATTGATCAACCTGTTCGCCGCCGTGATCCTGCTGCTTTCCTTTTCCATGCTGGCGCAGCGGCGCGTGATCCAGTTGATCAACCTGTTCGCCCTGCAAGGCTTCACGCTGTTCCTGTCCACCCTGGTCGTCGCGGTTAACACCGGCCAGTCGCACCTCTACTGGTCGGCCGGCTTGACGCTGGCGCTCAAGGCGATGCTGCTGCCATGGATCCTGCATCGCCTGGTACGCCAGCTGCAGGTCAAGAGCGAAGTCGAGCCGCTGGTCAACATCCCGACGACGATGCTGATCGGCATCGTGCTGGTGATGATTTCCTTCAACGTCGCGCTGCCGATCTCGCAACTGTCGAGCGCCATCGCCCGCGGCACGCTGGGCATCGCGCTCGCCGTGGTGATGCTCGCCTTCCTGATGATGATCACGCGCCGCAAGGCGATCACCCAGGTGGTCGGCTTCCTGTCGATGGAAAACGGCCTGTTCCTGGCCGCTACCAGCGCCACCTACGGCATGCCGATGGTCGTCGAACTGGGCATCGCCCTTGACGTGCTGGTCGGCGTGATCATCCTCGGCGTGTTCTTCTTCCAGATTCGCGACCAGTTCGATAGCCTCGACATCCATCACATGGAACGCTTGAAGGATAACTGATGGACCCGTTCATCCTCATGCTCGCCATTCCCCTTGTCAGCGGCGCGCTGCTGACGGTGGCGGGCGAACGTGCCTGGGCGCCCAACCTGAACATCCTCGCCAGCCTCGGTACCTTCCTGGCTGCCGCCGGGCTGACGGCGGAGATCGTCGCCAGCGGGCCGCGCTTCGCCTTCGGCGAACAGTTCTTCATCGATTCGCTCAATGTCTTCTTCGTCGCGCTGACCGCCTTCGTCGGGCTGACCACCAGTATTTTCTCCGGCCCCTACATGGCTAACGAGGCGGCCCACGGCCGGCTCACCAAGCCACGCCTGCGCCTCTACAAGAGCATGTACCAGCTGTTCATGTTCACCATGCTGGTGGCGTTGACGACCAACAACCTCGGCATCCTCTGGGTGGCGATGGAAGCGGCCACGCTCACCACCGTGCTGCTGGTATCGCTCTACCGCACGCCCGCCAGCCTTGAGGCGGCGTGGAAATACTTCATCCTGTGCGGCGTCGGCATCGCCCAAGCGTTGTTCGGCACCATCCTGCTCTATTTCGCCGCCGAGCGCATCCTCGGCGAAAGCGGCAACGCGCTGCTGTGGACGCATCTGGTCAGCGCCAAGGCCTTCCTCGATCCGAACATCATGGCGCTGTCCTTCATCTTCCTGCTGGTCGGCTACGGCACCAAGGTCGGCCTGGCGCCGCTGCACAACTGGCTGCCCGACGCGCACGCCGAAGGACCGACCCCCGTCTCGGCGGTACTCTCCGGCCTGCTGCTCAACGTCGCGCTGTACGCCATCCTGCGCTGCAAGGTGCTGGCCGATGGCGCCATCCACAGCGATTTCGCCGGCAACCTGATGATGGGCTTCGGCCTGTTCACCCTGCTTCTGGCCGCGTTCTTCCTGTCGAAGCAGAAGGATGTGAAGCGCATGTTCGCCTATTCGTCCATTGAGCACATGGGGCTGATCACCTTCGCCTTCGGCATGGGCGGTGCGGTCGCCAACTTCGCCGGCCTGTTGCACATGACCATGCATTCGCTGACCAAGTCGGCGATCTTCTTCGCCGTCGGCCATGCCACGCAGAAGGTCGGTACGCAGATGATGGCGGACATCCGTGGCTTGATCCGCGTGAATCCGCTGATCGGCTGGGGCCTGCTGCTCGGCACGCTGGCGATCCTCGGGATGCCGCCCTTCGGCGTGTTCGCCAGCGAGTTCATGATCCTCACCCACGCCATGAAGCATCACGCCTGGGCGACCCCGATCATGCTGCTGGCGCTCGGTGTGGCTTTTGCCGCAATCTTCGGCAAGGTGCAACCGATGGTATTCGGCGAGACCAAGGCCAAGCGCCTGCCGCACGCGCCGGCGATCACGCCGGTGTTCGTGCATCTGGCCCTGGTGCTGATGCTTGGCCTTTATATTCCGCCTTACCTGACGCGCTGGTTCGAGGAAGCCGCGCGCATGCTGGGGTAGCCATGCAACTTTTCGACGAACCGATCGAATTCACCCGCCAGCCCGGCATTGGCGCACCGGTATGGCAGGGGCGTGCCGTCGATGGCGACGAACTCAAGGATTTCGCCGCCGCAGCGCATCTGGCCGGCGGACGGCTCGCCGCGCTGTGGGGCAGCGATGAGCGCCTGAGCGGCGGCGGCTTTCGACTGCATTGCGTGTTCGGCCTCAACGAGGGGCATGCTTGCCTGACGCTCGAGTTACCTGCGAACGATCCGGGCTATCCCGACCTGTCCGGCCTGTTCCCTGCCGCCAACCGCATGCAACGCGCTACCTATGACATGGTCGGCATCGGCCACGATGGCACCGACCAGCGCCCCTGGCTGCGTCACGGCGGCTGGCCTGCCGACTGGTTTCCGCTGCGCCACGACGCGGGCGAGGGCGGTGACTTCTCCAACCTGCCGAGCGATTACGACTTCGTCCAGGTGGGCGGCGAGGGTGCCCACGAGATCCCGGTCGGCCCCATCCACGCCGGCATCATCGAACCGGGCCATTTCCGCTTCTCGGTGGTGGGCGAGCGCGTGTTGCGCTTTGAATCGCGGCTGGGCTATCAACACCGCGGCGTCGAACGCCGTCTCGCTGGCGCCGACTTTTCCACGGGCGCGAAAATCCTCGGACGCATCTCCGGCGATGCCACCTGCGCCTATGCCTGGGCCTACGCCGCCGCCATCGAGGCCGCTTGCGGCGTCGAGCCGTCGCCACGTGCTCTGGCCTTGCGCGCGATCCTGCTCGAACGCGAACGCGTCGCCAACCATCTGGGCGATCTCGGCATGCTCGGCAACGATGCCGCCCTGGCATTCGGGCTGTCGCAGTTCTTCCGCCTCAAGGAGGAATGGGTGCGCGTCTCGGCGCTACTGTTCGGCCACCGCTTCATGATGGACCGCATCGTGCCGGGTGGTGTCGAGGCCGACCTCAATGCCGCAGCAGTGAAAGTGCTGAGCGACCAGTGCGATGCCATCGGCCCGGCCGTGAAGGAATTGCATGCCATCTACGATGAACATGCCGGCCTGCAGGACCGCTACCTGACCACCGGACCGATCGACGCCGCGCTGGCCCGCGAACTGTCGCTCAGCGGCATGGCGGCGCGGGCGACCGGCCTGCTGCTCGACGGCCGCTGCTACCGGCTCGACTATGCACCGCCGCCTCCCTGGGCAGCGCTGGGCGTGCGCCCGGTCACCGACGAGCGGGGCGATGTGGCCGCACGCGTGGCGGTACGCTTCGGCGAGATTACCGAATCCCTGCGCTTGATCCGGCAACTGGCGACACAACTGCCGGCTGGCGCAGTGTGCGCCGAGGTCAAGCCGGTACCGGGCGCGAGCGGAGTGGGCATCATCGAGGGCTGGCGCGGCGAGGTGCTGGTCGGCGTCAGCATCGGCGCGGATAGCCGGCTGGCGCGCGTGCATCCGCACGACCCGTCATGGCAACTGTGGCCGGCGCTGGAGCATGCCGTGCCGCGCGACATCGTGCCGGACTTCCCGCTCATCAACAAGTCGTTCAACCTCTCCTACGTGGGGCAGGATTTATGATTCCGCTGCTCAAGCGCATCCTCAAGACCGGCATCGTCACCGAGCCTGTGGCCGAAGGCGACGCGCGGCGCGAAGTCGATCGGTTACAGGATGAGGTACTCAAGATCCTCGGCCGTGCGCTGACCATCCGCGAGGTTGATGCCGGCTCGTGCAATGCCTGCGAGCTGGAAATCCACGCCCTCAACAACCCCTACTACAATCTCGAAGGCTGCGGCATCAAGTTCGTTGCCAGTCCGCGCCACGCCGACATGCTGCTCGTCACCGGCCCGGTGACCAAGAACATGGAGAACGCGCTGAAGATCGCCTATGACTGCACGCCAGATCCCAAACTGGTTGTCGCGGTCGGCGATTGCGGCTGTGGTTGCGGCGAAGTAGGCGCACTCTTCGGCCCCAACTACGCGACCTGCGGCGCGGTCGCGAACGTGATTCCCGTCGATGTGCGCATCCCCGGCTGCCCCCCCACGCCTGTCGCGCTGATGCAGGGCATCCTCGCGGCGGTCAGGTATGATCGTGCCCATCCTGCCGTATCGCCCGAAAGGTCCTGAAATGTCTGCTGTCCGCGAATCCACTTCCGCCAAGATTTACCCCGCCACGCTGGTCCGCTCGGAGCGCATCACCCCGGAAAAATCGGCCGAGGACGTGCGCCACCTGGTGTTCCGCCGCGACGACTTGTCCTTCTCCTGCGCCATGGGTCAGTGCGTGCGGGTGATGGCGCCGGGCCAGTACGGCAACCAGTACCACCCGCGCCTTTACCTGGTGGCCGACAATGTCGCCGAGCGTGACGGCGGCATCGAGTTCGCCATCTGCGTCAAACGCCACAACTACATCGACGACTTCAACGGCGAACGCTATCCGGGCATTGCCTCCAACTACCTGTGCGACTTGCCGGTCGGCACGAGTGTCCAGTTTACCGGTCCCTTCGGCTACCCCTTCGCCATGCCGGCCAGCCGCAAGGCGAACATCCTGATGATCGGCATGGGCACCGGCATCGCGCCCTTCCGTGCGCTGATCCGCACCCTCTATGAAACCTACGGCAGTTGGGACGGCAAGGTGCGCCTGTTCTACGGCGCGAAGAGCGGCCTTGAAATGCTCTACATGAACGACGAGAACAAGGACCTCGCCCAGTACGTCTATCAGCCGACCTTCAAGGCCTTCCAGGCGATCAGCCCGCGGCCGGCCTTCGACGCACCGGTGGCGATTGACCAGGCCATCGCCCAGAATGCCGCCGAGGTGTGGGAGATGTTGCAGGCGCCCGATACCTATATCTATCTGGCTGGTGTCGATCAGATGCAGGCCAGCGTCAATCAGGCGCTGATCGCCATCTGCGGTTCCGCCGACACCTGGTACGAACTCAAGGATGCGCTCAAGGCCAGCGGTCGCTGGCACGAAGTGCTGTACTGATAAAAGTCGGCGCTGGCAGGACGGCTCAGTAGACCTTGACCTGCACCAATTCCTCGCCCTGCGGGTCGGTGACATGCACCGCGCAGGCGATGCAGGGGTCGAAGCTGTGGATGGTGCGCAGAATCTCCAGCGGCTGCTTGGCATCGTGCAGGTGATGGCCCTTGAGTGATGCCTCGTAAGGGCCTTGTCCGCCGCCGGCATCGCGCGGGCCGGCATTCCAGGTGCTCGGCACGATGGCCTGGTAGTTGGCGATCTTCTGGTTTTCGATGACGATCCAGTGCGACAGGCCGCCGCGTGGCGCTTCCATCAGGCCGACGCCTTGCGCCCTGGCCGGCCACGTCGAAGGCTCCCATTGGCTGTCGTTGAAGGTCTTGAGGTCGCCGGCCTTGATGTTGGCCAGCAACTGGTCGTACCAGCCCTGCATGGCATCGGCGATCAGCTTGGTTTCCAGCGTGCGCGCCGCCGTGCGGCCGAGCGTCGAGTAGAGCGCTTCCACCGGCGCATTCAGTTGCTTCAGTGCCATGCTGACCAGTTCTTTCGTCTGTACGTGGCCGGACGCGTAGAGCATGAGCACGCGCGCCAGCGGGCCGACCTCGACCGGCTTGCCCTTCCAGCGCGGCGACTTCATCCACGAGTAATCCTGGTCGACATCGAGGTGCTGGTAAGGTGGCTGCGGCCCGGTGTAATCGAGCTCGGTCTCGCCCCGATAAGGGTGCAGGCCCTTGGCCTTGCCCACCGAATACTTGTACCAGGCGTGGCTGACGAACTCCTGAATCTCGCCCTCGGCATTGACGTCGATCGGATGGATTTTCGACAGGTCGCGGTCGAGGATGACCCCGCGCGGAATCAGGAAGGAGGCAGGGTCGTTCATGCTCTTGGCCGGAAAATCGCCGAAGGTCATGAAGTTGCCGACGCCCTCGCCCTGCTTGAACCAGTCCGGGTAGAAGCCGGCGATGGCCAGCGTGTCGGGCACATAGACCTGATCGACGAAGCCCTTCATCTGGTGGATCACGTTCTGCACGACCTGCAGACCCGTCATGTTGAGTGCCGTGCCGGAATCGCCGCCGCGGTGGTGCGGCCCCTGACCATGGCCGACATGGCTCGGGTCGATGCTGATTGCGCAAGGCACGCCGCCGACGACGAACATCGGATGCGGGTTCTTGCCGCCGAAGATGGCATGCAGTTTCACCACGTCACGCTGCCAGGCCAGCGCATCGAGGTAATGCGCCACCGCCATCAGGTTGGCTTCCGGCGGCAGTTTGTAACCGGGATGGCCCCAGTAACCGTTGGCGAAAATGCCGAGCTGGCCGGCCTCGACGAAGCCCTTTAGCTTCTTTTGCGCGTCGGAAAAATACCCCGGCGAGGATTTCGCATAGCCCGACAGGCTCTGTGCCAGCGTCGAGGTGGCCTTCGGGTCTGCCTTGAGCGCCGACACCACATCCACCCAGTCCAGCGCATGCAGGTGGTAGAAGTGCATCACATGGTCGTGGATGTACTGCGCGCCGATCATCAGGTTGCGGATCAGCTCGGCATTGGCGGGAATCTCGATCTTCAGCGCATCTTCCACGGAGCGCACCGAGGCCATGCCATGCACCAGCGTGCACACGCCGCAGATGCGCTGTGCGAAGGCCCAAGCGTCGCGCGGGTCGCGCTGACGCAGGATGATCTCCAGTCCGCGCACCATGGTGCCGGCCGACGAGGCGCGGGTGATGCGCCCGTCGGCATCGGTTTCGGCTTCGATGCGCAGGTGCCCTTCGATGCGGGTGATCGGGTCGACGACGATGCGTTGGTTCATCTCAGTTTTCCTCAAGCTGGTCGGCGACCACTTCGGTCAACCCCAGCATTTCGACATCCATGCCGTAATGTTCGAGCGCCTCTTCCATCACCACGCGGCAGTTGGCGCAGGCGGTGACGAGGGTCTTCACGCCGAGTGCCTCGATCTGCGACTTTTTCTTCTTGAAGACGTTCATGCGCAACGGTTCGGCGCGCTCGTTGGCCGATACGCCGCCCCCGCCGCCGCAGCACCAGTTCATCACCCCCGTGTCGGCCATTTCGCGGAAGTCGCTGGCGCAGGCATTCAAGAGGGTGCGTGGTTGCTCATAGACGCCGCCCCGCCGCGAGATCTGGCAGGGATCGTGGTAGGTCAGCGGCTGGGTCAGTGACTTTTGGTTTTTCAGCTTCAGTTTGCCGGCGCGGCGCAGGTTGTCCAGTACTTCGAGGATGTGCTTCACCTCGAAACCGAAGGGCCGGCCCATCAGGTTGGGGCCGTCCCAGCGGATCGCCGTGTAGGCATGGCCGCACTCGGGGCTGATCACGCACCGGGCCTTGAGCCGCTCGGCGGCGCTGACGATGCGCGACACCAGTTCCCGTGCCAGGTCGGACGAGCCGATCTGGATGCCGGAGTTGGTGGCCTCGTAGGCATCGCTGGCCAGCGTCCAGGTCTTGCCGGCCTGGTTGAGGATGCGCCCCACCGCGCCGAGATATTCCGGGAAATTCAGAATCTCCCAAGATGACATCAGCACCAGGTAATCCACGTCCACCTGATCGACCGGCACCGTGTAGCCATGCTGCTTCTCCAGGCGCCGGATCTGCGCCTGCACCGTCACCCACTTCACCCCCGCCGGGCTGCCGCTGCTGATGGCGCGCTGCGTGGCCGTGACCAGCCCTTCGGGCGCGTGGCCGGCCGCGACCATGCCCTCGCGCATCTTGCGGATCATGTAGGTAAGGTCGTTACCCACCGGGCAGACCATCGCGCAACGGCCGCACATCGTGCAACTGTCGTAGACCAGCGATTCCCATTCCGCCAGTTCGGCATCGGTGACTTCCTTGCCGAAGCCCACCATGCTGCCGAGTTTGCCGAGCAGCGTGTATTCCTGCTGCCAGATGCGGCGCAGGGGCTCGATCTTGTGGATCGGCGTGAAGCGCGCATCGCCGCTCTCGGTATAGAACAGGCAGGCTTCGGCACACAGCCCGCAATGCACGCAACTTGAAAAGAAGCTGGCGATGGGCGCATCCATCACCTCCTTGAAGGCGTTGATGCCTTTGGCGAGTGTCGCGGTCACGATGCCACCCCCTTCCTGCCTGAAATATCGCCGTTGTACCAGCGCGAGATGAAGACGCTGACGACATGGAACAGCTTGGTGAAGGGCAGCAGCATCAGCAGCAGTTCCACCGAAAGGATGTGCAGCGCCAGCATGAAGGTGTATTCGAACAGCAGGTGGTGGTAGGCGAGATAGCCCGTCAGGAGCGGCAGCAGGGTCAGCACCCAGGCCAGATAGTCACCCCCCGTGGTGAGCAGCCGCTTGACCGGATTGCTGAAGCGGTGCGCGAGCAGCACGAGCAGCGCGATGATGGACGCGACCGCTAGCGCATCCACCAGCGCCGAGGGTAGCGACGGCCAGCCGAGGCTGGTGACTTCCCGGATCAGCTCAATGTGCGGCGCGAACAGGAGAATCGTGATGAACAGGCCGATGTGAAAGACATAGCCAGCGATGTAGGTGACCGGGTCGCGCCTGACCATGCCTGGCGGCGGAATCGAGCGAGCGTACATGGTGCGCCAGCCGCTGCCCGGGGTGGTCGGGCGTGCTGGCGATAGATCGGCCTTGCGGCCGAGGCCAAAGATCTCGAACAGGCGCAGCAGAATGCCGAAGGCACAGACGGCCAGCGCGGCATTGAGCGCGGTACCGCGCGCGAACGTGAGCAAATCGAGGCTGTTCATTGCTCCTCCCGCTTCAGGTCGTCGACCGTCATCTTCTGGTGTGCCGCCCTAGCCGCGGACTTCTTGCTGCGGTTGTGCCAGGTGACGGCGACGCCGGCGGCCGCGCCTGCTGCCGCTGCGGCGGCGAGCGTCCCCTGCACCGGTGTGATCGGCATCGACAATGCCTGGTAGAAACCGCCGGCATCCCAGAAGTTCGGTTCCGAACAACCGATGCAGCCGTGGCCCGACTGGATCGGGAAACTGGTGCCGTCGTTCCACTTGGTGGTCGCGCAGGCGTTGTAGGTGACCGGCCCCTTGCAGCCGAGCTTGAACAGACACCAGCCACGCCGCGCCGCCTCGTCGTCGAAGCTTTGCGCGAACTTGCCCTGGTCGTAGAAGGGCCGCCGGTAACAGCGGTCGTGGATGGTTTCGCCGTAGAACACCTTGGGGCGACCCAGGCCATCGAGTTCGGGGATCTTGCCGAAGGTCAGGAAATGCGCCAGCACGCCGGTCATTACCACCGGGATGGGCGGGCAGCCGGGGATGTTGATGATGGGTTTGTCCTTGACGATATCGCTTACCGAGACTGCGCCGGTGGGGTTCGGGTCGGCCTTGGGGATGCCGCCGTAGGTGGCGCAGGTGCCCACCGCCACGATGACCGCCGCGCCCCTGGCCGAGTCCAACAGCATGGCGTGGTTGCTGATGCCGGCGATGGTGGAGTAGCCGGGGTTGCCCAGCGGGATCGAGCCATCGACGATCAGGAGATATTTGCCGACGTTGTCGTGCATCGCCTGTTCGCGCGCCTGTTCCGCCGCTTCTGCCGAAGCCGCCTGCAGGGTGTGGTGGTAGTCGAGCGAAATCAGGTCGAAGATCAGGTTTTCGAGCGTCGGCGAGTGCGAGCGCGTGATTGATTCGGTGCAGCCGGTGCATTCCTGGAACGACAGCCAGATCACGGACTGGCGGCGTGCCGTGGCGATCGCGGCTGCCAGCACCGGTGCCATGCCAGCCGGCAGTGCCAGCAGCGAGGCAAGCGTCGAACAGTATTTCAGGAAGTTGCGGCGGCTCACGCCACGTTGCGCGAGACCCTCGCCGACCGTGCCTGGTTCACTCGTGAACGGATGCGCCGTCTTCATGCTTTTCCCCCTCCGGAATTGAAGTACGCCAGCTTTTGATAATGGTACACGCTTCGCGGTAAATGTCCTTGATCGCTGCGCCTACGGCTGGCGTGAGCGACTCGCCCCAATCGATCTTTTGTGGCTGGACGCCGATCAAGGCACGCTGGGCCGGCCAGTGGTTCGTCAGCCGGGCGATGGCCATCAGGTCGAGCAGGCCGACCTCATGCACGCTGGACTTGCGGTTTCCGCCGAGGAAGCGATCCATCGCCTCACCCTCGTAGATGGCCACCATTCCCGGTGGGCCACCGAGGTCAGCAGCATCTAGAACCAGCAGGGCATCGCACTCGGCAATCGCTGGCGCAAGAGTAAACGACAGCGTACCGCCATCGAGGAAAGTGATGTCGTCGGCCGCATCCAACCCGGCCTTGAGTGCGTTCATGGCAACGATGCCGACCCCTTCGTCGGTGAGCAGCGTGTTGCCAATGCCGAGGATCAGGATCATGCTGTCCTGCAGGCCGACTTTTCCGGTCGGACGCCGGGCTACCTCACGGGCGCAATGCGCGCTTCTTCCAGCAGCAGCGGATAGACATAGCCGTAGCCGAAGTCGCGATTGACATCTACCCGGCCGCTGACGACCACCTGATCGCCAACCTTTGCGGTCTGCTGGCTGGTCACGGTGAGGTCATTGTCCTGTTTTTCCGGGGTGCCGCTGCCGTCCTGCACATGCAGGAAATTCTTGTTCATCACACCGTTATTGACCTTGACCACCTTGCCCTTGATGCTAACTTCCTTGCCGGCGAGGCTGGTCTTGTCCTGATACAGGGCGGCGATGGTCTTGACGGGCGGCTCGGCGGCGATAGCGGCGAGGCTGCCCAGGCCGAGCAGGCAGGCGGTGAGGAGGGCGGCAAGTGTCTTCATGGTGATTTCCGATCAGTTTGGGAATGGGGCTGGGCTGGGACGCAGTATGCCACGTCGGCAAGTGCCCCTCGCCGTCCTGCCAGCGCCGACTTTTCTCCGCTTACCGGGGCTGCGGGTCGCGCTGCGGCTCGGACTGCTGCCGTGACATGTAGTCGGCCAGCAGGGTGATGTCCTTGTCCTTGTACTTCTTGATCACCTCGACCATCTTCGGGTAGGAGTTCATGCGCTTGCCGTCGCGGATGGCGAGCATGTTGTTCTCCAGATAGGCGAAGTGCTGGCTGGCGACGCGCGGGTAGAACTTCTCGCGGATGCCTTCGCCGTTCTTGCCATGGCACTCGGCGCAATCGGCGTCGTAAATCTTCGCCGCCCGCTCCAGATAGGCGCCTTCACCCTTGCCGTTATTGGCGGGGATCGGCAGGTGGCTCAGGTACTTGGCGAGGTCGGCGATTTCCTGCGCGTTGATCACGTGATCGTCGGCGAAGGGCAGCATCTTCGGGTTGCCGCGCCGCCCGGCGCGGATGTCGGTCAACTGTTTGATCAGCACCGTGTCGTGCTGACCGGCCAGACGCGGATACTTGCCGTCGACGCGGCCGTTCGCGTCCGGCCGATGGCAGCCACGGCAGACTTCGTAAGTGATTTCCCCGCGCAGGTAGTCGCCCTTGGCGCTCAGCGCGATCAGTTTCTCGCCTTCGATGGGGTTCCAGGCCGCTTCAGCCTGTTCCAGGGTAGCCTGCTTGCTGCCCTTTGTTACCGGTTCGGCCGCCAGGGCGAGGCTGGAGATTCCCAGCGCGATCGATAAGGCCAGTACATAGTTTTTCACCGCTTCACCTCGCTCATTGCAATCCGGCGATGTACTCCGCCACCGCCTTCATTTCGTCTTCCGTCATGCGTTCGGCCACCGAGCGCATTACTTTGGCCTTGTCGTTGGAGCGCTTGCCGCTCTTGAAGTCGGCAATCTGCTGGATGGTATAGGCTTGGTGCTGGCCGGCCAAGCGCGGATAACGGTCGTTGCCCTCGCCTTTTTCCAGGTGGCAGCCCATGCAACCCGGCACGCCGCTGTCCGGATTGCCCTCGTCGAACAGTTTTTTGCCAGCGGCCGCCAGCTTGGCATCCTCGACGGTGCCGGGCGCCGGTTTCTGTGCGGCATAGAGGGCAGCAAGGCCCGGCACATCGCCCTTGTTGAATTTGTCGAGGAAGGTTGCCATCACGTCGTTCTTGCGCTTGCCGGAGAGAAACTCGTTGAGTTGCTTCTCGATATACCCCGGCTGCTGGCCGGCGATCTTGGGAAAGGTCGGCGCCAGACTGTTGCCATCGGGGCCGTGGCAGGCGATGCACACGGTCGCGGCGAGTTCCTTGGGGTCGGCGGCCTGTGCTGACGGCATGGACATCACCAATCCCGCCACCAGCATCAGCCAGAGCCAATGTTTCTGCTTCACGTTATCTCCTCGGTCTGCCCAGATTGTTCTTGATCTTTCCGGCGGATCATCCTATCAAAAAAGTCGGCTCTGGCAAGACGGCATTTACACTACATCTTGTAGTTGAACAGTATGCCCAGCACGCTGGCCCGGTAGTCTTGCGGTCCGGCATCGAGGACGGTGGCAGTTGGCAGGTTCGTTGCGGCGGCATTGTTGATGGCAACAGATGTGTTCTGCAGGCCGGTGTAATGCCAGTCATCGATCTTGCCGATTTCATAACGCATGAAGATGCGGCTGGTCAGGCTGTTGTTGATCGGCACCAGCAGGTTTGCCTCAATGATATGCGTGGTCGTCTTCAGGTCGGGCATGCCGTCGCCGGCGAGGGCTGCCGCCGCCGTTGTCGTGCCGCCGGCCGGATCGTAGCCGATCTTGGTCTTGCCGCCCGCGTAGGTATAGTTGAAGTCGAAGGTCTTGGTACCGAAGACTTCCTTCCAGCCGAAGCCGAGGACATTGGTGGTGTCCTTGTGATTGACCGCCCAGCCATTGGCCAGCAGCCAGACCGAACCGGAATAGGAGCTCTGGCAGATCTCCTCGGCATTGTCGGCGGTGATGGTGCCCATCGGGGTGACGGTGCCGATGGTGCAACCCAGCACGGCGGTGGCCGGGCTGAGGGCGCCGGCACCGATCGCGCCGCTGGCATTGCCTTTCTGTTTCAGGCTTGCGACCTGATAGGAGTAGAAGCCGTAGATGCTGCGCTCGACGTCGGGTTGGTAACTCAGGTCGAAATTTATGGAGTGTTGTGACTGTTTGTCGGTGCGGCCGAACATCGAATCGGGGTACTTGATGTCCTTCAACTGGCCCATGATGCCGAAGTCGAGATCGGGGCGCAGCATGAAATTGACCCGGCCGTTCAGGATGTTCTGGTCGCGGTCGGACAGGTCGAACTTGCGCATCCCCGAGTTCATGTGCACTACCCAGGTTTGCACGTTGCTACCCGTTGCGGTCGGCATAGCCACGATATCGCCGCTGTAGTAGGCGGCGTAAGGGTGGTGGGTGTGGTACTCGGACCCGCGGCGGCGGTCATTCTCGAACGAGAGGCGCAGTGTGGCATCTTCGATGCCGCGATTGACATAGCCAAGCTTGACCTTGTCTTCCCAAGTCTTCTCGCGCTCGCGATGGTCGCGGTCGAACTTTTCACGTTCGTAGGCAAAGTTGACGCTATTAGTACGATTGAGCCGGTAGTCGCCACTGAAACCGTAAGTCAATTGCTTGTAATCGAAGGGAACGCTGGCGATGTTGAGGTTGCCTGCATACGCGGAATTTGCACCCATCAGGACGGCCGAGCCGCTGCCTTCGTTGATCAGTCGCCCCCAGACACCATTGCAGCCGAGTGCATTCACCCCTCCGGCCTGGTTGCCAACGGTATTGGGATCGTTATCCACATAGCTGGCATTCGGATTGCAGGCAACGTAATCGTTGAAGTTCTTGGTTTCGTAGTAACGAAGCTTGCCCGACAGGTTCAAGTTATTGGTCGGGTTGAGCGCGAGTCCGAGGTTGATGAGCTTCGTGTCGATGCGCGTTTCCGCGGAGTCCTGGCTCAGCGAGTTGACCGAATTCCAGTTGTTGCCGGTCACGTTGGCGAGGTTCACCGTCGAGAGTGTCGTGTAGGGAATCAGGTCGTCGTCCTGCCGTGAAGAGGCGTAGGCGACTGTGGCGGTGAATTTTCCCTTGTAGAAATCCGGCAGGCGCCGCGAATACTCGCCCTTGACATTGAAGTAGTCATTGTCCGGGTAAAGGTCGAAGCGACCGGTTTTGAAATTACCTGCAGTGACACCATTAGTCGTACCCGCAGCAATTCGGTAGGGGGTCTCGAAGGTCAGGGTGTCGATCTCGTTGCGGAACCAGGACGCCTGCAACCGCAAGTTGAAGGCACTCAGGTCGTCGGCGTATTCCAGACCGGCCAACAGGTCGTGAGTTCGATAGTCGATCGGCTCCAGCGTCTCCGTGGGCGCGGTGCCACCGCCGCCACCCCATACAGAACCGAAGGGCCGCGCGCCTTCGCGTTTTTCGTTGGTATAGCTGGCGTACAACTTCCATCGGTCGTCCAGGTACATGTCGAGACGGGCGCCGCCCTTCTTGCGGATCAGGCCGATCTCGGTGTCCGCATTGGCATTGGCGACAGCCGCCACGTTCGCTGCGTCGGCGGCATTGGTGCCCCCCGCCCCGCCTGGCGTCAGTCCGGATTTCAGCGTTAGGTTGCCGGTACCGACCCCGTTGTAGATGTTGCGGAAGGTAGACGTGAAGACATGCGGCGTCTCGTTGTAAAAGGCGCTGACCTTCCAGTCGTTATAACGACCGAACTGGGCGCTATAGAACTGGTCGTCCTGCCCGACGCTGCCGCCGCTGATCTCGAAGAAGCTGGCCGTATCCTTCTTCTCCATATTCACGCCGAAGTTGTTGAGGTACAAACCATCGTCGACGTCCTTGTAGCGGCGGAAGCCGTGCGATTTGTCGTCGCCGAAGGTGCCGATGACACCCGCCTCGACGTGACCGGTGTATTCCCACCCTCCGGCGGTCTTGCCGCCGGGCTGATTTGGCACCAGCGGCCGGTCGTAGAACTGGCCCGACGGCGTGTGGTCGAGGTTGTCGTAGCCTGCGCCGATGTTGTCGTGGTCGGGGAGACCGCCGTAGGTCGTCGGGTTGATCGGCTGTCGGTTGAGCGCGTTGCCGATCGTCGTGTCCTGCCCGACGCCGGAGTCGGCGTAGGCCACGGTCGCCATCTGCACCAGCGCCAGGGCGACGGAGGTGGCCAGCAGGTTGGTTTTCATCTGGGTACGGGTTGCCATCGCAAGTCTCCCGGAACGAATGTTTTTCATGGTGTCGTCTCCTCGTCCTGATCAGCGCTGGAAGCGGGCGCCGGCCGGATGGTTGCTGCCGTGGATCTGCGCATGGCAGTTCTGGCAGGCGCGACCCATGACCCGAGAGTTCAGCACACCGCCACCCGCTAGCGGGTTCCCCGCTGCGTTGGGGAATTGCGAGGCGTTGTAGAAGGCCGAGGGATGGTTGGTGTTGGCATGGCACTGCTGGCACAGGTAGGGGCGGGCCGCCTGCAGCAGCTTGTCGTGGTTGGAACCGTGCGGATGGTGGCAATTCACGCAGTTTTCGCGCACCGGAGCGTGTTCCCACAGGAAGGGGCCGCGCTTCTCGGCATGGCAGGAATAGCAGATGTCGTTAACGCTGTCGGCCTTGAGCAGCGGGCGGGTGGTGGTGCCATGCGGGTTGTGGCAGTCCTCGCAGCTCATCTTGCCCTCGGGCAGCGGCATGTGCGAGCGCTTCATGAATTCGGCGCGTTGCTGCTGGTGGCAGGTCTGGCAGGTTTCCGTGATGCTGGCCTTCTTCAGCAGACCCTTGGCCGAGAACTTCGCCATCGGGTTGTGGCAGTCGCTGCAGGAAATCTTGTTGTTCGCATGGGCCGAACCGTCCCAGTGCATGCGGTTGCCGCCCTTGTGGCAGGTCAGGCACTGTTCCTGCTGTTTTTCGACTGGCGTGCCCCATTCCTTGGTGTAACCGATGATCAGGTTCTTGTCCTTGGTGCTCTTGGCGTGCAGTGAGCCGGGGCCGTGGCAGGTTTCGCAGACTCGACTTTCATTCTCATTACGCGGATTGAGTCGGAAGACCTTGGCATGGGCCGTATGACTGAAATGGCTGTTCTCCTGCTTGTGGCATTCGATGCATTTCTTCTCGCCGATGTAGTTGGCCTGATCTTGCTGGGCCAGGGCGCTGCGGCCGGCCAAACAGAACAGTAGCGCCAGGGCGAACAGCCCGAGACGAACCATTGAATGCTGAATTATTTTCATGCTGCGGTTTCCTCCTCCGGTTTGCCTCTGCACGCGGGTGCATGGCAACAATTTGTTACATCACTGTGTCGGCAGGAGGTTATCGATGCTGCACTGCGATGGTCTTGCCCCTGAGTGCGCGATTGCTTGTCTAAAAGTGCATATCCCGATTGGGTTGGTCGGGAACTGCGGCGCGCAAGACAGGTTTCAGCCCGCCTTGCGCTTCGCGTTGGCGCGGAACTCGCTGGGCGACATGCCGAAGCGTTTCTGGAAGACCCGGCTGAAGTGAGCGGCGTCGTTGAAGCCCCAGGCGTAGCCGATCTGGGCGATGCTGCTGCCGGCGTGACGCTGGGCGGAGAGGTCGGCCTGGCAGCGGCACAGGCGCTGTTCCTGCACCCACTGCATCAGCCGCAAGGGTTCGTCGGAAAACAGGCTATGCACATAGCGCAGCGACAGGCCGGCCCCGGCGGCGATCATCCGGGCATCAAGCTGGGGATTGACCAAGTGGGTGATTGCATAGTTGCGAATCCGTTGCAGATGGTAGCCGCGCATGCGCTTCGACTGCTCGCCGGTACCGGCTTCCTGGGCGACCAGCGACGAACCAAGCAGGCTCAGCAGCATATTGCCGGCAGATTCCCGGCAGGCCTTGCCCAGCGATTCGCCGTGCTGTTGCAGCGAGGCGACCAGGTCGAGCAGCAATTTCGCTGGCCCTACTGACGCGTCGAAAACCTTGCCGGCGTGTTTGCGCCAGGCGAGATTGTGTTCGGCAAGTGTTTCTGCCGGAAGGGTTAGGATGGCGTGATGGGTTTTGTCGAGGAAGTTGATCGTAGTAGCCTCGGCCAGGGGAAACAGGCTGATGCTGCGCGGGTGCAAATACACCTCCGGGTAGCCGTTGTGGCACAGCACGGTGCGGCCTTCGAAATTGATGTCGGCGAACACCAGTTCGCTGTTGTTGGCCTCCCAGGTGGCTTTGAAGGGCGTGCCGTAACGCTCGCCCAGCGCCGCAATGCCATAGCGGCGCAGCCTCATGGACTGCTGAAACTCCTCAGTTGCCGGCTCAAGCTTGCACGCCAGACCGAATTTTTCCTGCATCGCCGCCTGCCAGAATTCGGGGCGCTCCCCGGGGGCGATATTCGCCGTGCTGATGCTCGACACTGCCATCTTCCCTCCTCAAAGAATTGGCCAGGCTGCTGCGGCTTGCCGGACTTGTCCCTGTCTGTGGGCGGGATCTTGTCGTCCGGTGCGCGAGCGTACCGTGCCCAAGCCGGCTTGGCAATAATGGACTTCAACGCATGAGTGACCAGACCAGCCCGAACAGCGTGCAGGCGCCGAATACCGTCATGATGTCGATCCTGTATTTCCACAGCGCGATGAACGACGCGGCCGCGATGGCGACGGCCAGCAGGTCGGGTGAGCCGGCAAAGGGTGCAGCATGCGTACCCTGCGGCCAGAAGGCATGCCAGGCGAAGAAGACAGCGAGATTGACGATGACGCCGACCACGGCGGCGGTAATGGCGGTGAGCGGCGCGGTGAATTTGAGTTCGCCGCGCGTTGCCTCGACCAGCGGGCCGCCGGCGAGGATGAAGAAGAAGGATGGCAGGAAAGTGAAGAAGGTGGCGACCGTGGCCCCTGCCAGCCCTGCGACGACGGGATCGGCGAATACCGCCTGGCTCACGCCGCCGAGGTAGCCCACCCAGGTGACCACCATGATCAGCGGTCCCGGCGTGGTTTCGCCCAGCGCCAGGCCATCCATCATCTGCGGGCCGGTGAGCCAGCCGTAGTGTTCCACCGCGCCCTGGTACACATAGGGCAGCACGGCATAGGCGCCGCCGATGGTGAGGAAGGTGGCCTGGGTGAAGAACTCGCCCATGGCGGTGAGCGTGGGCGAAGCGCCGCTGGCAAGCATCGCCACTGCCCAGATGGCCAGGAACACCAGTGTGGTGATGATCAGCCTGGACAACGAAAACTTCGCATGTGCGGGTGGCGGGGTATCGTCGTCGATGATGGCCGGGCCATGGGTCCTGGCCGCAGTGCCATGGCCGGCGCCGCCCGCCTGAAATTTGGCAGCGAGCTTGCCGCCCGCGGCGTTTCCCACGATGCCGATCAGCGCTGCCGCCAGCACGATCCAGGGAAAATCGATGCGGAAAAAGAAGATGCCGACGAAGGCCAGCGCGGCGATGCCTGCCAGCACGCCGTTTTTCACCACGCGGCTGCCAATGCGCCAGGCCGCGAACAGCACCACGGCGACCACGGCGGGTTTGATGCCGTAGAAGATGCCGGCCACCAGCGCAGAGGTGCCCCAGGCCAGATAGAGGCCGGCCAGCAGCGAGAGCAGCGCGAAGGCCGGCAGGAAGAACAGCACACCTGCCGCCACCGCGCCCCGGATGCCGTGCAGCAGCCAGCTGATGTAGATGGCGAGCTGGATCGCTTCCGGCCCCGGCAGCAGCATGCAGTAGTTGAGGGCATGCAGATAGCGGTATTCGGAAATCCAGCGTCGCCGCTCGACCAGTTCCTGTTGCATCAACGCGATCTGCCCGGCCGGTCCGCCGAAGCTGATGAAGCCGAGTTTGAACCAGAAGCGCAGGGCCTCGGCAAAAGTCGGCGCTGGCGGGACGGCGGGGGCAGCCTGCATGCGGGCTTAGTTCGGTATATTGACGAGAACTGAACAATAACAGCAGGAGGAGTGCTACTTGACGCAATGGCTGACGATTTCGCGCGCCGCGCACCTGATCGGCGTGGCCCGTGCCGAACTGCAACGCCATGTCGCCGGTGGCCTGCTGCCATCCCACGATGGCATGGTGACGACGGCAGACTTGTTGAAGCTGTATCCGGGCCTGAGCCTGGAAGATACGGGTGCCTTCGAGCACATCACGCAGATTCGCGAGGAAGCTTTCGGCAGGCGCATCCGCGAGCGCGTGCTGCCGAACCAGGAAGTGCTGGCGCAGCGGCTCGCCGCACAAAGCGAGGAACTGGAGGATGTGCGGCGGCACCTTGCGCATTACCACGACCTGATCGAGATGCTGCGCGAGCGCATCGAACAGGTGGCGAGTGCCTCGGCATCGGCGCAGGTCGCCGAACTTGGCCGCTTTCTCGATGCCGGGCTGGCCAGCGTGCTGGGCAGCGAGGAACCCGCCGATCCGCTGGCTGTGATGGACGACGTGCTGCGCGTCATGACGGCGCGCGTAATGGTCAGGCCGTCCGGTCATGAATTCCTCGTCGAAGGCAGTGAAACCATACTCGATGCCGCGCTACGCGCCGGGCTGGCGCCTTCCTACGGCTGCGGCAACGGTAATTGCGGTCTGTGCAAGGCGCGCATCGTGTCCGGCCAGACGCAGCCGTCACGCCAGACCGATTACCCGTTATCGGCGGCTGAACGGGCGCAGGGCTACACGTTGCTCTGTTCGCATACGGCGGTGAGCGACCTGGTGATCGAGATGCTGGAGGCTACGGCGCCGGATGATATTCCGGTGCAGGAAATCATCGCCAGGGTGAAGAGCCTTACCCCGCTGATTGCCGATATCGCCCTGTTGCACTTGCAAACGCCGCGCAGCAACCGCTTGCGCTTCCTTGCCGGACAACGCGCGACGCTATCAGTGAGTGGCAGCACGCAGAACTTCCGGGGCGAGTACCCGATCGCCTCCTGCCCCTGCGATGACCGGAACCTGCTGTTCCACATCCGGCGCAACGAAGCCGACGAGTTTGCCCGGCGGCTGTTCGCCGGTGCGCTGCGGCCCAACGATGCGGTCAGCCTGTTCGGGCCGGTCGGCGAATTCGTGCTGCACAAGGACTCCACGCGCGACCTGCTGTTCCTTGTCTGCGATACCGGTTTCGCACCGGTGAAGAGTCTGTTCGAGCATGCCATTGCGGCCGACCTGCCGGGGACCGTGCGTCTGGTTTGGGTGGCGACCCGCGCGGATGGCCATTATCTGGAGAACCAGTGCCGGGCCTGGGCAGACGCCCTTGAGACCTTCAGCTATGCGTTGCTCACGGCGCCTTCGCCCGAGGTGGCCGCTGCCGCAGCGGTCGAGCGCGTATTGCACGACGAAGACCTGATGCAGCGCGACGTCTATGTCGCCGGTCCGGCCGGCTTCGTCGAATGTGCCACCCTGGCGCTGGGCGCTGCCGGCCTGCCACCTGCGCAACTGCGCCATGAGCTTATCTGAGCTGCCACCGTGAACGAAAAACCCCCTTTCCCCATTCCCGTCGTACCCGCAGGCGCCGAATCCGATCCGGCGTTGTCAGCCTGCAGCGGCGCTGAATCCTTCGCCCTGATGGTGCTCGGCGACAGCATGGAACCGGAATTCGTCGAGGGCGACATCATCATCATCGAACCCGAAGGGCTGGCGACAGACGGTTCCTATGTCATGGTTTGGCTGGCCGACGAGTGGATCTTCCGTCAACTGGCGAAAAGACCCGACGGGGGCTGGAAATTGCAGCCGCTCAACCCCAAGTACCCCGGCGCAGACATCCCCGACCTGTCGGTCATCAAGGGGGTGATCATCCAGAAATCCAAGCCCGGCCGGCGCAAGGTGGCCAAACGCTACGTTGAATAACTGAGTCGACCAGGACAGCCATGCCTTACTACCTCTATCGCATTACCCAGTTTGGGCCCGTCAAGCAACTCGAAAAGCTGACCCAGTTCGATGCCTTCAAGGACGCCGCCGCTGCCGCCAAGGCCAAACGCAAGGAAGTCGACCTGACCCAGTGCAAGATCCAGGTCGTGTTCGGCGAAAACGAGCTGCAGGCCGAGGAGGCGCTGAATACCGTGCGGCCCGCCGAGCCGCTCACCGGCGACGACTGGTAAAGCGGTATCCTGGCGATGGATGAACAGGCTTACCAAGCCACGCGCCAGCAACTCAATCCGCTGCCCTGCGTGTTCGAAAAGGCGCTGTTGTGCCAGGCGGCGGCATGCGAGGCGGCCCGGCGCCTTTCGCTCGCCGAGCGTGAGATGGTGGCTTGCCGCGAGCCGCTGGCACGCGCGGCCTGCGGCCAGTTGCTGAGCCTGTTGCGCACCAACTCGGCCTTCGCCCTCAAGATCAAGGATGCCCAGCGCATCCTGCCTCATGCGATGACCATGAAGATCCAGTGTGGCGGGCTGGTCGGCCTGCGCGACCTGCTCGACCCGGAGGCGCACGCGCCGGATGTCTTGAAACTGGTGCGGCTGGCCCATGCCGAGTACGGCGCTTTCGAAGACCTGCCGTTTTCGCGCATCGTGCAGGGCGTTGCCCACTGGCAGATCCGCCGGTGGCGGCCTAAATAGTCGGCTTCGGCGGCACGGCGGCAGCGGGATTGGCATAATGGCGACCATGCTCCTCCAGTTTTCCGCCAACCTTTCCTTCCTGTTCGCAGAACATGAGTTCCTCGATCGCTTCGGCGCGGCCGCGCAGGCCGGCTTTGCAGGCGTCGAATGTCACTTTCCCTACGGCCACGACAAGGCGGTGCTGGCCGAGGTGCTGCTGACCTCCGGCGTTGAAGTGGTGCTGTTCAACCTGCCTGCCGGCAACTGGGCTGCGGGCGAACGCGGCATCGCCTGCCTGCCGGAGCGCAAGGCCGAGTTCCAGGAAGGTGTCGTGCAGGCCATCGAATACGCCGAGGCACTCGGTTGCAAGCGCCTGAATTGTCTGGCCGGCATTCCGACGACGAACCTTTCGCAGGAAAAAGCCTTCGAGACGTTGGTCGACAACCTCTGTTTTGCGGCAGCCGCAACGCAGCGCGCCGCTATCCGCCTCATGCTGGAGCCGCTCAACAGCCGCGACAACCCCGGTTATTTCCTCCCGACCACGGTGGACGCCATCAAGGCGCTGGATGCCGTCGGTAGCAGGAACCTCTTCTTGCAGTACGACGTCTATCACGCGCAGAACATGGAGGGCGACCTGGCCCGCACGCTGGCGGCGCATCTGCCGCGCATCGGTCACATCCAGATCGCCGACAACCCCGGCCGCCACGAACCCGGCAGCGGCGAAATCCGCTTCCCCTTCCTGTTCGAACGCCTGCAACAACTCGGCTATGCCGGCTGGATCGGCTGCGAATACGCACCAAGCGGTGATACCCTCGACAGCTTCGGCTGGCTGGAGACCTATCGATGACACGCATCCACTCCCACGAACGCGACCAGGATTTTTCCGACGTCGATCGTGCCGCCCTGATCGCCGCGCTGAGCGCTGTTCTGCCGACGAACTCTTTGCTGGCCGACCAGGAAGATTTGAAACCCTACGAATGCGATGGCCTGTCGGCCTACCGCCGCCTGCCGCTGGCCGTGGTGCTGCCCGAAAACGAGGCGCAGGTGGTCGCCGTGCTGCAGACCTGCCACCGTTTGGGCGTGCCGGTGGTGCCGCGTGGCGCGGGCACCGGACTGTCCGGCGGCGTGCTGCCAATGGAACACGGCGTGGTGCTGTCGCTGGCGAAGATGATGCACATCCTCAAGTTTGATCCGCTGGCACGCACGGCCGTCGTGCAGCCGGGTGTGCGCAACCTCGCCATCACCGAGACGGCTGCACCGCACGGGCTCTACTACGCGCCGGACCCCAGTTCGCAGATCGCCTGCACCATCGGCGGCAACGTGGCGGAAAATGCCGGCGGCGTGCATTGCCTGAAATACGGCCTGACGCTGCACAACGTGCTGCGCGTGCGCGGCGTGACCATGGCTGGCGCGATCGTCGAATGCGGCAACCACGCCCTCGACGCGCCGGGCTACGATTTCCTGGCGCTGATGATCGGTTCCGAGGGCCTGCTTGCCGTCGTCACCGAGGTGACGGTCAAGCTGGTGCCCAAGCCGGAAGTGGCGCGCGTGATCATGGCCTCGTTCGACGACGTGACCAAGGCCGGCGCGGCGGTGGCGGAAATCATCGCCGCCGGCATCATCCCCGCCGGGCTGGAGATGATGGACAAGTCGGCGACGGCCGCGGTCGAACCTTTTGTCAAGGCGGGCTACGACCTGAATGCCGCAGCCATCCTGCTGGCCGAATCCGATGGCACGCCGGAGGAGGTGGCAGAGGAAATCGCCGCGATGCGCGCCGTGCTGGAGAAAAGCGGCGCCACCGACATTCGCGTGTCGACCAGCGATGCTGAGCGGCTGCGTTTCTGGGCCGGGCGCAAGGCGGCCTTCCCTGCAGTGGGCCGTATCTCGCCCGACTATTACTGCATGGACGGCACGATTCCGCGGAGACGCCTCGCCGAGATGCTCACCGCCATCGCGCAGATGGAAAAGAAGTATGACCTGCGCTGCGCCAATGTCTTTCATGCCGGCGACGGCAACCTGCATCCGCTCATCATGTACGACGCCAACGTGGCGGGCGAACTGGAGCGCACCGAAGCCTTCGGCACCGAGATCCTCAAGCTGTCGGTGGAACTCGGCGGCACCATCACCGGCGAGCACGGCGTTGGTTTCGAAAAGCTCGGTGCCATGTGTGTGCAATTCAATTCCGACGAATTGGCGGTCTTCCATCGCCTCAAGGCCGCCTTCGACCCGCAGGGACTGCTGAATCCCGATAAGGCGGTGCCGACCCTGCACCGTTGTGCCGAATTCGGCCGCATGCACGTGCATCAGGGCGATCTCAAGTTTCCCGAACTGGAGCGCTTCTGATGATCGATACTTTCAAGGCGCGCATTCTTGACGGTAAGCCCTTGTGCATCTGTGGCGGCGGCAGCAAGGATTTTTACGGCAACCCCCCGCAGGGCGAAATCTTGGAGACGAAGGCCTACGCGGGCATCGTCGCCTACGAACCGACCGAACTGTTCATCACCGCGAAGTGTGGCACCACGCTCGCGGAAATCGAGAGAACGCTCGCCGAACGCGGACAGTGCCTCGCCTTCGAGCCGCCGCGCTTTTCTGCCGACTCGACCCTCGGTGGCGTTGTGGCGGCTGGCCTTTCCGGGCCGCGCCGCGCCAGTGCAGGGTCGTTACGTGACTATGTACTAGGTGTGAAGATCATCGATGGCGAGGCGCGCGAACTGACCTTTGGTGGCCAGGTGATGAAGAACGTCGCCGGCTACGATGTCGCGCGCCTGATCGCCGGCAGCCTCGGCACGCTGGGCCTGATCACCGAGCTGTCGCTCAAAGTGTTGCCCCGGCCGGTGGCGGAGGCGACGCTGTGCTTCGAGATGCCGCCAGGTAAAGCGCTTGAGCAACTTAACCGCTGGGCTGGCCAACCACTGCCGATCGTTGCCAGTGCCTGGCAGGATGGCGTGCTGAGCTTGAAGCTTGCCGGTGCGCGGGCGGCGGTCGAGGCCGCACAGCAAAAACTCGGCGCTGGCGGGACGGCAGCCGAGGGATTTTGGGATGAGTTGCGCGACCAGCGCCTGCCCTTCTTGGCGACTGAAACGTTGTGGCGCCTGTCGCTGCCATCGGTGGCGCCCATGCTCGACCTGCCCGGCGAAACGCTCATCGAATGGGGTGGAGCACAGCGCTGGCTACGCTCGGCTGCACCGGCGGACTCCATCCGCGCTGCTGCCGAAAAAGTCGGCGGTAGCGCGACGGCCTATCGTTGTGATACCGGACTGAAAGCACAGGTCGGTGCTTTTGCGCCCTTGCCGGCACCGCTGCTGAACTTGCACCGCCGCGTCAAGGCCGCCTTCGATCCGCGCGGCATCTTCAACCCCGGCCGCCTGTATCCCGATTTGTAATGGAAACCCATCTCGCCGACTTTGTCCGTAACACCAGGGATGGCCGCGAAGCCGAGGAAATCTTGCGCAAGTGCGTGCATTGCGGCTTCTGCACGGCGACCTGCCCGACCTATCAGTTGCTCGGTGACGAACTCGACGGGCCGCGCGGGCGCATCTACCTGATCAAGCAGGTGCTGGAGGGCGTCAAGCCGACGGCCAGGACGCAACTGCACCTTGATCGCTGCCTGGGATGCCGCGCCTGCGAAACGACCTGTCCCTCCGGCGTACACTTTTCCCGCCTGCTCGACATCGGCCGGGTGCTGGTGGATGAGCGAGTGCCGCGTCATGGCGTCGATGGCCTGATGCGTTCGACCCTGCGCGAAGTACTGCCGCGCCCGGCACTGTTCGGTGCGGCGATGAAGCTGGGCCAACTGATGCGGCCGCTTCTGCCGACCATCCTCAAGGAAAAAGTCCCCGTGCCGACCATGGTCGGCGCGGGTGTTCCTGTCGCGCCAACCGGGGCGGAGCGCAGGATGCTGCTGCTGACCGGCTGCGCTCAGCCGTCAATGCGTCCGGATATCAACCTAGCGGCGAAGCGTGTCCTGGCCCGGCTGGGCATCCATCTTTTCGAAACTTCGCAAGCCGGTTGCTGCGGTGCTGTCAGGCTGCACCTCAACGATGCGGCGGGCGCGCGCGAGAATGTTCGCCGCAATATCGACGCGTGGTGGCCGCACATCGATGCGGGCGCCGAGGCAATCGTGGCGACCGCCTCCGCCTGCGGTGTTCAGCTCAAGGACTACGATCACCTCATGCAGGATGATCGTGCCTATGCCGCCAAGGCGGCCCACATCGCCTCGCTGGCGCGCTACGTCGTCGAGGTGGTGCTGCAGGAAAAGGAGGCCTTGCTGGCATTGCTCGAAAAGTCGACGCCCGATTTGCCAACTGAGGCACGGCAAAAAATCGCCTTCCAGTCGCCCTGCACCCTCCAGCACGGTCTCAAGTTGCGCGGCGGGGTGGAGGACATCCTCACAGCGGCGGGTTACGATCTGACTTCGGTGGCCGATGGTCACCTGTGCTGCGGTTCCGCCGGTACCTACGCGGTGCTGCAGCCGGAACTCTCCATGAAATTGCGCCAAAACAAGCTTGATGCTCTCCTGGCGGGCCGGCCGGCCGGCATCGCCAGCGCCAACATTGGCTGTATCGTCCATCTTCAGGGCGGCACGAGCCTGCCGGTGAAACACTGGATAGAATGGCTCGACGAAAGATTGGCAGTCTAGGGGCCGGAAATGCTCATCGATGAACAGCAGGCGCTCGAGAATCTCATCAAGCACGGGGTGAAAATTCCGCCCCAGCCGCGCGTCCTGCTCGAAATGCAGAATCTCCTGCGGTCGGATGATTACGAGATGCGCGCGGTGGCCAAGATCATCAGCCAGGATCCCGGCATCGTCGCCCTGCTGTTCCGCCTGGCCCGTTCGCCGGCTTTTTCCCGAGGTCGCAAGCTCGGTTCGATCGAGCAGATTCTGATGGTCGTCGGCATCAAGCAGGTGTTCAACCTGGTGCAGGCGGCCTCGCTGGCTATGACCATCAACGACAGCACGCGGCGCGCCTTAGATATTTTCTGGGGCCGCGCGCACGAGATCGCCAAGATGGCGGCGATCATCGCGGAGGATCGCGTCTCGGTCTGCAATGTGTTTCCCGATCAGGCCTATCTGGCCGGCATCTTCCATGAATGCGGCGTACCGGTGCTGATGCTGCGCTTCCCGAAATACTGCGAGACGCTGCGCCTCGAGGATGCCACCTGCTGGCCCAATCTGGCCGAGGAGGATGTGAAGTTCGATGTGGACCACTGCTCGGTCGGCTATCTGGTGGCCCGTCACTGGGGGCTGCCCGATTTCGTCTGCGACGCGATCCGCTTCCACCACGAGCTGCCCGAGGAAAGAACTGTTGGCGCGGCCGTTACCCTGGTGGCGATCATCCAGATGGCCAGCCATTTCTACCATCGCTTGCACCACGTCGAGGACACGCTCTGGTACAAGATCGGGCCGCGCGTTCTCTCGGAAGTCGGCTTTGGCGCCGACGACGAGTCGGACTACTACGAGCAGATCACCAATCGTTTTCTTGACCGCGAAGACGCCGACTAGGGACGGCGGGCCCTGACCGTATAATCCGGCATGGCCTTTACCATCGAAACCTGTACCGCGCAGTACATCGGTGATCGCTCCGAGCAGCAGGATCGTGTCGGACTGTTCGCGCATCCGACCCACAAGGGCACGCTACTGGCTGTGCTGGCCGACGGCATGGGCGGACATACTGGCGGCGCAATGGCGGCAGAGCAGGTGATCCAGTCGGCGAAAAATAACTTTGAATCCCGTGCCTTGAATGCGGAAGGCATTCAGGCGACGCTGGCAGCCAGCATCAATGATACCCACGATGGCATCAAACTGACAGCCATGTCCGGCGAGGCCGACCCGCACAGTACGGTCTGCCTGCTGATTCTGCAGCCGGGCCGCGCCAATTGGGCGCATTGCGGCGATTCACGTATCTACCACTATCGCGACGGTGCTCGCGTATCACGTACCTATGACCACTCGCACGTGTTGAACCTGATGAAAATGGGTTATCTCACCGAGGCGCAAGCCGAAACCCATCCGCAGAAAAACTTGCTCATTTCCTGCCTCGGAGACAACGATCCGCCCAAGATCTATTTCAGCGATGAGGAACTGGGGCGGGTGCTCGATGAGTTTCCCGTTCGCCAGGCCACCGAAATCCTCATCAATTCGGCGTGCGATCGCGCCAAGGGGTACGGCGAGAATTGTTCGCTGGCGATCGTGCGTCTCAAAGAAATTGAGGAAGACAAGAATGTACCGTTGTCGAAGAAGCCCGCAACCAAATAAGGAAGGATAAGTCACATGCCACAGACGATCGGAGTATTGCGGGAGGGTTATGAGGGGGAGAAGCGGGTTGCGACAGTGCCGGAGGTAGTGGAGAAGCTGGTGAAGCTGGGTTTTGCGGTGATTGTTGAAAGCGGTGCCGGTGATGCCGCCAATTTCAGTGATGACACTTATTTTGCTGCCGGGGCGCGGATCGCGGCGGACGCGGCAACGCTCTGGTCGGCTGCGGACATTGTCTTCAAGGTCCGGGCTCCCAGCCTGGCCGAAGTCGGGCTGATGCATGCCGGCCAGACCCTGATCGGTTTTATCTGGCCGGCGCAGAACCCCGAACTGATGCAGGCGCTGGCGGCGAGGAAAGTCACGGTACTGGCCATCGACTCCCTGCCGCGCATGCTGAGTCGGGCGCAGAAGATGGATGCCCTGACCTCCCAGGCGGGGGTCTCCGGCTACCGGGCCGTGATCGAGGCGGCCAACGCCTTTGGCCGCTTCTTCAACGGCCAGATCACTGCGGCCGGCAAAGTCCCGCCCGCCAAAGTCTTCATCGCCGGCGCCGGCGTGGCCGGCCTCGCCGCCATCGGCACTGCGGCCGGCCTGGGCGCAATCGTCCGTGCCAACGATACCCGGGCCGAAGTCGCCGACCAGGTCAAATCCTTGGGCGGCGAATTTGTCAAGGTCGACTACGAAGAAGAAGGCTCCGGTGGTGGCGGCTACGCCAAAGTGATGTCCGAAGGCTTCCAGCAGGCGCAGCGGGCCATGTACGCCCAGCAGGCGCGCGAAGTCGACATCATCATCACCACCGCCCTGATTCCCGGCAAGCCTGCTCCCAAGCTGATTACCGCCGAGATGGTGCAGACCATGCGGCCGGGCAGCGTCATCGTCGACATGGCCGCCGAGCAGGGCGGCAACTGCGAACTCACCGTCCCCAACGAAGCCGTCGTCCGGTACGGTGTGACCCTCGTCGGCTACACCGATCTGCCCAGTCGTCTCGCCAAACAGGCCAGTACCCTCTACGCCACCAACCTGTTCCGCCTTACCGAGGAACTGTGCAAGACCAAGGATGGCGTGATCGACGTCAATATGGACGACGACGCCATCCGTGGCCTCACCGTCATCAAGGACGGCACCATCACCTGGCCGGCTCCGCCCCCTAAACTCCCCGCCGCGTCGCCCCCCAAACCTGCGGCGGCCGCGCCCACCGAGAAGAAGGGTAGCCACGGCCACGGAACTGGTGGCGCGCCGATGGCCGGCAGCACGCTGGCCAAGGTCTTCGGATCTGCTGCCCTGCTGTTCTGGCTGGTCGGTGCCTTCGCTCCGCCCGCCTTCCTCAGTCACTTCACCGTCTTCGTGCTGGCGTGCTTTGTCGGCTACATGGTGGTGTGGAACGTCACCCCGGCGCTGCATACGCCGCTGATGAGCGTCACCAATGCCATCTCCAGCATCATCGCCATCGGCGCGCTGGTGCAGATCGCCCCACCGCTGGCCGGCACCGGCATCGCCCGCCCGGATGGTTGGATCCTCGGCCTGGCCGTGTTCGCCCTGGTGCTGACCGCGGTCAACATGTTCGGCGGCTTCGCCGTCACCCGCCGCATGCTGGCGATGTTCCGCAAATAAGGGGAAACGGTCATGTCCGAAAGTCTCGCCACCGTCTCCTACATCGGTGCCACCATCCTGTTCATCCTCAGCCTGGGGGGGCTGTCCAACCCGGAAACCTCCCGGCGCGGCAACCTCTTCGGCATGGTCGGCATGACCATCGCCGTGCTCGCCACCATCTTCGGGCCGCGCGTCACGCTGGCCGGTGTACCCTGGATCGTCGGTGCCATGCTGGTCGGCGGCAGTGTCGGCCTGATCGCTGCCAAAAAAGTGCAGATGACGCAGATGCCGGAATTGGTCGCCCTGATGCACAGCCTGGTCGGCCTGGCCGCCTGCCTGGTCGGCTTTGCCAGCTACATCGACACCTCCATCGTGTTCGCCGGTGCCGAGAAGGCCATCCACGAGCTGGAGATCTACGTCGGCATCTACATCGGCGCCGTCACCTTCTCCGGCTCGCTGATCGCCTTCGGCAAACTCTCCGGCAAGATCGGCGGCAAACCCATGCTGCTGCCCGGTCGTCATGTTATCAACGGTATCGCTGCGCTGGCGGTGATCTTCTTCGGCTATTACCTGCTCCAGGCCCATAGCCCCCAGGAAGGGGCGACGGCGCTGATCGTGATGACGGTGATTGGCCTCTTGTTCGGCATCCACATGGTGATGGCGATCGGCGGCGCCGACATGCCGGTGGTGGTGTCGATGCTCAACAGCTACTCGGGCTGGGCAGCGGCGGCCACCGGCTTCATGCTGTCCAACGATCTTTTGATCGTGGTCGGTGCGCTGGTCGGTTCCTCCGGCGCAATCCTGTCCTACATTATGTGCCGGGCGATGAACCGCAACTTCATCAGCGTCATCGCTGGCGGGTTTGGCACCGGTGACAGCGCCAAACCGGCTGCCGGCGGCGCGGCAGCCCCGGCGGGGGAAGTCAATCCGATCACTGCCCAGGAAACCGCCGAACTCCTGAAGGAATCGAAGAAAGTGATCATCGTGCCCGGCTACGGCATGGCGGTGGCCCAGGCGCAGCATACGGTGTATGAGATCACCCAACTGCTCAGGGGGAAGGGCGTGAATGTGCGCTTCGGCATCCACCCGGTGGCGGGGCGCATGCCCGGCCACATGAACGTGCTGCTGGCCGAGGCCAAGGTGCCTTACGACATCGTGATGGAGATGGACGAGTTGAACGACGACTTTCCGGATACCGACGTGTCGATCGTCATCGGTGCCAACGACATCGTCAATCCGGCGGCGGAGGACGACCCGACCAGCCCGATCGCTGGCATGCCGGTGTTGCAGGTATGGAAGGCAAAATCCTCGATCGTCATGAAGCGCTCGATGGCTTCAGGCTACGCCGGGGTCGACAACCCGCTCTTCTACAAGGACAACAACCGCATGCTCTTCGGCGATGCCAAAAAAATGCTCGACGAAGTGCTTACGGCACTGAAAACCTGAGTGCTCAGTGCTTGCGCCGGGGAGCAGCGTTATTGCTGCTGGTGGGGCCGCGACCTTCGATGTGACGGAAAGTGATGCGCCCTTTGCTCAGGTCGTAGGGTGAAAGTTCCAGCGACACCTTGTCGCCGGCGAGGATGCGAATGTGATGCTTGCGCATTTTGCCGGCGCTGTACGCTACCAAGGCGTGGCCGTTTTCGAGGGTGACGCGATAGCGGGAATCGGGCAGGACTTCGTCCACGACGCCATTCATTTCAAGCAGTTCTTCTTTTGCCAATGTTTTGCCTCCATAAAGTGGGGGGAATGAAAAAGCCCGGCATTGGCCGGGCCTTTCGGGCAGGACTCACGGCAAAATCCAATGTTTCGGGCCTTGCCAGCCTTGAGTTCTTAGTCAGCCGAGCGGATGTTGGACGCTTGCTGACCCTTGGGGCCGGTCGTGATGTCGAATTCGACGCGCTGACCTTCCTTCAGAGTCTTGAACCCTTGCGATTGAATTGCCGAGAAATGGGCGAAAAGATCGTCACCGCCATTTTCCGGGGTAATGAAGCCGAAGCCTTTGGAATCGTTGAACCACTTAACAGTACCTGTTGCCATGTCTTGAATATCCTTAATAAACCAAAAAAAGGGGACAGCCCCTAGGGTGGGGCGAACATCAAGACGGCGGAGAGGTGCAGGGAACAGACCGCTTAAGCGGGTACAGAGCCGAACAACAGCAGCACTACTTGAATATCGCTGGCGCGCACTATGCACTGCTTGGCCCGTCAATGCAAGCTTTATATGTAAAGATTCAATGCAGCGCTGGATGCGAGCCATTGGCGCTCGTCCACCTGAGCCAGCGCATCAAGGTCGGCGGGCTTGGCAGCCGAGTCATCCACCCACTCCCTTAACTGTGGGCCGCCGTTGATCAGGTCGATAGCCCGCCGGTCATGCTCGTATTCGTAGGGGAAGTTGCGCCACAGGGGGTAGTCCGGCAGCAGGCGGCGCAGCGCCTTGAAGGCGAGCGCCATCAGTCGCCAGGGCTTGAAGGCGGCGTGGTCGTAGTGGGCCGGATCATCAACATGGATTTGCAGGCCCTGGCACAGCTTGCCGGCATGCTTGTGGAAAGTCGGCTCGAACCAGCAGGGACGCAATTTGCATCCCTGTAGCCACTGCGGCGCCAGCATTTGCATTTCTGCAAGGAGTGCCGGGGCGTCGATGTCCGGTGCGCCGAACAGCTCCAACGGCCGGGTGGTACCGCGCCCTTCCGAGAGGGTGGTGCCTTCGAGCATCACCGTGCCGGCGTAGCAACGCGCCATCGACAGGTTGGGCGCATTCGGGCTCGGATTGATCCAGCTCCGTTCGAGCAGCGGCCAGCCGCAGCCGGGCGCGGCATCGGGTTTCCAGCCTTCCATGTTGATCACTTGGCAGTCGACATCGAGCTTCAGCGTGGCCACGAACCAGCCGGCCAGTTCGCCCAGCGTCAGGCCGTGGCGCATCGGCAGCGGGCCGGCGCCAACGAAGCTTTCCCAACCCTCACGCAACGTCAGACCTTCGACGGGCCGCCCAGCCGGGTTGGGCCGGTCAAGAATCCAGACCGCCTTGCCGTGCTGCGCAGCGGCTTCAAGCACATAGCGCAGCGTGGTGATAAAGGTGTAGATGCGGCAGCCAAGATCCTGCAGATCCACCAGCAGCACGTCGAAGCTGTCCATCATTGCGGCGGTGGGTCGTCTGACAGCGCCATAGAGGCTGAAGATCGGGGTGCCCAGGACCGGATCCACGAAATCGGGCGACTCCATCATGTTGTCCTGCTTGTCGCCACGCAGGCCGTGCTGCGGGCCGAAAGCAGCAGTCAGAAGAATCTCCGGCATGGCAGCCAGCGTATCAAGGCTGTGGGTCAGGTCACGCGTGGTCGAGGCGGGATGGGCGAGCAGGGCGATACGTTTGCCGATGAGTGGCCGACGCAATGCAGACTCGGACAACAAACGGTCGATGCCGAATTTCATGGCCAGTGGGAGGGGCGGAAGCCGGGAAGACCGAGGCTCAGGACGAAACCGGCGTGATGATGGAAATCGGGCTGGCCGGGCGGGTGGGCCAGTGCCCAGTAGCCGTGATCGCCGCCATGCGCTTCAAGGATAACCGCTAAAGCAATCCGTAGCGTGTCCCCCTTCGGTAACTCAGCCTTGGGCAACGTGACGGTCTGGGTCAGTTGGTCTTCGCCACGTTCGCAACAGAGAGTGGGTGCAGGAAAAGCGTGTGAAGAGGTTGACGGCAGACGGGTGTCGCAGAAATCGTAGACCGCCCACTGGCCCGAGGGCGAAAAATTGAACTCCCGATAGCCGGCCGTGCCGACCGGGCCGAGGAAGACCTCGCAACATGTGGTGCGCCAGAGTGCATCGGCCGGGGCCGGCGCGTGGGGCGTCGGTACGAGCAGGTCGAGGTTCAGCCCGTGGATGGCATAGACGATGGTGAGTCCGTCGTGCCCCTTGTCCGTCAGCGTGACATCAACCTGCTGGTGGAAGCGGACAGGGTTGCCCGCATGGCCGGCCAGCTTGACATGGACCGAATGCGCCATCGGCGAATCAGGCGGCAAGCACCGTCTGGGATTGCTCGCCGAGTCCTTCGACGCCGAGGTGCACGACATCGCCGGCCTTGAGGAACTGCGGCGGCTTCATGCCGAGGCCGACGCCGGGCGGCGTGCCGGTGCAGATCACATCGCCGGGGTTGAGCGTCATGAACTGGGAGATGTAGCTGATCAGGTGGGCGCAGGGGAAGATCATCTGGTCGGTATTGCTATCCTGGCACCGCTCGCCATTGACTTCGAGCCAGACGCGCAGTTTCTGGGGGTCCTCGATTTCATCGGGCGTCACCAGCCAGGGGCCGATCGGCGCGAAGGTATCGCAGCCCTTGCCCTTGTCCCAACTGCCGCCGCGGTTCTTCTGGAAATCGCGTTCGGAGACGTCGTGGAAGGTGACATAACCGGCCAGATGGGACAGGGCCTTGTCCTCGCTGACGTAGCGGGCCTCCTTGCCAATCACCAGGCCCAGTTCGGCTTCCCAGTCGGTTTTGACCGAGGTGTGCGGCAGGCGGATCGGGTCACAGGGGCCGTTGATCGCGGTGGTCGCCTTCATGAACAGTACCGGCTCGGTGGGAATCGCGGAGCCGGTTTCCAGCGCATGGTCGCGGTAGTTGAGGCCGACGCCGATGATCTTGCTGATGCCGGTGAAAGGTACGCCGAGGCGTGGCCTGCCCATGACGAGCGGGAGTCTAGCCGGATCGATTTTCTTCAGGCGTTTCTGCCCGGCCGGGGAAAGCTGTGGCCAGCCGATATCGCTGCAATGGGCCGACAGGTCGCGCAGCTTTCCTTGCGTATCGATCAGGCCGGGTTTTTCGCGCCCCTTGGCGCCGTAGCGGACGAGTTTCATCTTGCGGGTTTCCTTATTTCTTGCCGAGGCCGCCAAGCAGGGCAGCAACCGGACGCAGCGGACGCCGTGGTGCTGGCGCCGACTTTTCTGAGGATTGATCGCCTACCACCTCTGCCTTGGATTCGTAGGGTTTTGAGAAGTCAAAACCGTCGGCGGCGATCTTCGATTGCTTCGGCAGCCGGGGCAGGTGCGCGATAGGTGCCGGCAGACGGTCCAGCGGGGCTTTCGGGCCGTGGCCGACGCGGGGTTCGTGCTTGTGGCCGTGGCCTCTGCTACCCCTGTCGCTGCGCTCACTGCGGCCTTCCTGATCCGGGCGCTCGTTGAGGCCGGCGCTCGAACCGGGCTCGAAACCCGGCACGATCACCTGTTCGATCTTGAACTTGGTCAGCCGTTCGATTTCGGCCAGCCGTGGTCTCTCCTCGGGCGCCACCAGCGAGGTGGCCTCGCCGTGCTTGCCGGCACGGCCGGTGCGGCCGATGCGATGCACATAGTCCTCGGCGACGCGCGGCAGTTCGTAGTTGATGACGTGCGGCAGATCGTCGATGTCCAGACCTCGGGCCGCGACATCAGTGGCGACCAGCACCCGCGCCGTGCCGGCCTTGAAGGCTTCCAGCGCCTTGGTGCGCTCCTGCTGGGTCTTGTCGCCGTGGATCGCGGTGGCATTGACGCCCTGTTTTTCGAGCCAGACCGCCAGGCGGCTGGTGCCGAATTTGGTGGCGACGAAGATCAGCACCTGGGTCATGCTCGGGTCGCGCAGCAGTTCGAGCAGCAGGTAGCGCTTGCGGTCGGCGGCGACCGGATGGACGCGGTGAGTGATGGTTTCGGACACCATGTTGCGGCGGGCGACTTCGATCAGTTGCGGTGCCTTCAGCATCGCGTCGGCCAGCCGCTTGATCTCGTCCGAGAAGGTGGCGGAAAACAGCAGGCTCTGACGCGTCGTCGGCAACAGCTTGAGGATGCGCTTGATGTCCGGGATGAAGCCCATGTCCAGCATGCGGTCGGCTTCGTCGAGCACGAGGAATTCCACCGCGCCGAAGTTGACGGTTTTCTGCTCGACGTGGTCGAGCAGACGGCCCGGCGTGGCGACGACGATCTCGCGACCTTCCTTCAGTTCGGCGATCTGCGAGCGCATGTCCACGCCGCCATAGATACAGACCGAACGCAGGTCGACGTATTTGCTGTAGATCTTGACCGATTCGTGCACCTGCATCGCCAGTTCGCGCGTCGGCGTGAGGATCAGCGCCCGCACCGGATGGCGCGCGGGTGAGGGCGAACTGCTGGCATGGCGGGCGAGCCGGTGCAGTAGCGGCAGGGTGAAGCCCGCCGTCTTGCCGGTGCCGGTCTGCGCACCGCCCATGACGTCGTTGCCGGCCAGGATGATCGGGATCGCCTGTGCCTGGATCGGCGTGGGTTCGGTATAGCCGACTTCCAGCACGGCCTTGAGGATTTCGGGCGCCAGCCCGAGGTCAGTGAATTTCACGCAGCGACTCCGGTTGCGTTGCGCACCCATTGCCCGCAAGGGCGGTGCCGGCTCAGGCGGGGCAACTTATGCTTGGGGATGGCCCGATGTAGCCGGACCGCATCCAACCGGCAGGATGCGCAGCGATTCTACGGTAAATCAGTGGGAAATGATCCTGCCGTCAGTCGGCGCGCTCAGATGACCTTGCCGTCAGCCTTGGCAGCAGGCAGTGGCTTGCTATCGTCCGAGTGGGAGGTACCGTCCTTCTTGGCTGGCGCGGCTTCTTCGATCGCTACGGGGTTGGCGGCGGCGGGCTTGTTCTTGTCCGCCTTCTGGAACTGCGGGGTAACGACTTCGATATTGTTTTCCCGCATGTAGGCATCCATGTCTCGCCAGCCGGTGAACACCGCCGCCTTGAGCGCCTTGGGATTCAACGTGTAGCAATCTTCCAGCGCCCGTCCGCTGTGACGGCAGGCGCTGCCGACAGCACGGCCTTCCGCCTCCCTAGCGGCAGCGATTTTGGTCGGATCCTCGATACCTATCTGTTCGCAGCCGACGAGAATTACGAGAAAGATTGGCAGTAACAACTTGTTGCGCAAGGTATTTTGCCTGATTGGGTGGCGAACGATGCAAATGCTGTATGGAGTTAACGGCAGCAGCCACTGTTTCTTTAAGTTGCCTACTGCGCTCTTCCTCGGCCAAGCGTTGCACATCCGCTGCCGACATCGCTGTATTGGCACGATTTTTCAGCATCAGCCAGAGGATCTCGCCATTGACGAGGATCAGGGCAACCTCGATATAGAGGATGGCCGATACCAGTTGCCGCTGGGAATTGTCCGTAAAGAGGCGGAATAACGTGCATCAGGGTAGACTCAAGCCTTCAGAACATACCGGACAGACGCATGAAACATTCCTTGACCCTCCTGATGACTGCCCTGTGCCTCGTATTTTCCACCACGCCCGGCATGGCAGCACCGGATAAACCCGGCAAGCCAGCGAAACCGGCCAGAGCAGTGCCGGCGCCACTGCCACCACCGGAAATCGTACTCCGCCACAGCCTGACCGGTGGTGCGCTCGACAGCCTGGCGACGCTGGTAATGGGCTTCAATGATGAAGAAGCGAAACCGAAAACGGCAGGCGGACGCATCAGCCTGGAGGACGTCACGGGCCTGGCCGACAAGAGTCGCCTGCCACACATTGCGCTGTTCGACCAGGACGACGTCCAGTTGATGTTTGACACGCGCCCGCGTTTCCTGACCCTCAACCAGGTCATGGAGGCCGGCAAACAGCGGTTTGATGCTAAGGCCTTTTATCCGCAGATGATCGATGCGGTCGACGACCTCACCGGCAAGATGCAGGCGCTGCCGCTGGCGCTCTCCCTGCCGGTACTGTTCTACAACAAGGCCACCTTCGTCAAGGCGAAGCTCGATCCCGAGGTGCCGCCGAAGACATGGTGGGAACTACAGGAGGCGGCAGGGGCGATCCGCGAGACGGGTTCGCGCTGTCCGCTGACCAGCTCCCGTTTCGCCTGGGTGCACCTCGAAAACGTGTCGGCCCAGCACGGCGAGCCGCTGGTTACGAAAAACGGCAAGCAGGACCAACTGGCGCTCAACAGCTTGGTCAATGTGAAGCACGTTGCCCTGTTGACGAGTTGGCACAAGAGCAAGTACTTCATCTATTCCGGCCCGGGGCGCGAGGGTGACGATCGATTTTACAGCGGCGATTGCGCCATGCTGACCGGCGAATCGTCCTTCTATGCCCGGCTTGCCCGCGACAAGCCGGGTTTCCCGGTGGGCGTGGCCCTGCTGCCTTATTACGATGACGTGCATGGGGCGCGGCCAACCCATTTACTGCCCGACGGCCCGGCCCTGTGGGTGCTGGCCGGCGACAAAAAACCCGAGCAGCAGGTGATCGCCCGTTTCATTGCCTTTCTGATGCAGCCGGCGGTACAGCGCGAATGGGTGCGCAGCACCGGCTTCCTGCCGATGACGCCAGCGGCCGTGCAGGCCCTGCGCGATTCGGGTGGCAACCCGGCGATTCTTGATCAGGCTGAGCGTCGCCTGTCGATGGTGACGCGTGACTCGGCGCGCACCAAATCCGGTCCCGACCGCAGTCGCGTGCGGGCGATCCTCAACGAGGAACTCGAATTGGTCTGGGGCAACCAGAAGCCGGCCAAGGAAGCCCTCGATACCGCCGTGCTGCGCTCCGGCGCGATGAACGTACCTGCTGCCAGCAAGAAAAATTGATCTCCTACCCCCGCATCATCGCGCATCGGTGTGGCGGGGCACTGGCAATGGAGAACTCGCTGGCCGGCCTGGAGGTGGCTGCCCGGCTGGGTTGCATGGCGGTCGAGTTCGATGTCATGTTGACCGCCGATGGCGTGCCGATCCTGATGCATGACGAGACGCTCGACCGGACCACGTGCTGCACGGGGCGGGTGGCCGAGCGGAACTTTGCCGACATTCGCGCCGGCGATCCCGCCGTGCCGACGCTCGCCGATGCGATCGCCACCTGCCGACGCCTCGGGCTGTGGGCGAATATCGAACTCAAACCGGCGGCCGGGCACGAGGAAGAAACCGGCGCTGGCGTAGCTGCCTGGCTAGCGGCGCACTGGGACGGCCGGGGCGTCATTTCATCTTTCAGCGAAAAGTCGGCGCTGGCGGCACGGCGTCATTTGCCGGATGCCCCCTTCGCCTTGCTCTGCGATGCCTTGCCAGCGGATTGGCAGGATGCCCGCGCACGCCTCTGCCCAGTGGCGGTACATCTTGATGCTGATCTGGTCGATCCTGCCGTGGCGGCAGCACTGGCCGGTCGGCCCTGGGTCTGTTACACGGTGAATGAACGTTCCACAGCCGACCATCTGTTTGCGCTGGGGTGTGCCGGAGTGTTTACCGATCGTCCCGACTTGCTGCTGCCGGCCTTCGCGTAGAATTCCCGCACCCCGAGCATTGTCGAGCCACGTCATGAAAAGCACTGAAATCAGAGAGAAATTCCTCAAGTTCTTCGAATCCAAGGGCCACCAGATCGTGGCGTCCAGTTCGCTGGTGCCCTTCGATGATCCGACGCTGCTGTTCACCAACGCGGGGATGAACCAGTTCAAGGACGTGTTTCTCGGCTTTGACAAGCGCCCCTACTCGCGCGCCACCACTTCGCAGAAATGCGTGCGCGCTGGCGGCAAGCACAACGACCTCGAAAACGTCGGCTACACCGCGCGTCACCACACCTTCTTCGAGATGCTCGGCAATTTCAGCTTCGGCGACTACTTCAAGCAGGACGCGATCAAGTACGCCTGGGAGCTGCTGGTTGATGTCTACAAACTGCCGGCCGACAAGCTATGGGTCACGGTGTATGCCGAGGATGACGAGGCCTACGACATCTGGACGAAAGAGATCGGCGTACCGGTCGAGCGCGTCATCCGCATCGGCGACAACAAGGGTGCGCGCTATGCGTCCGACAACTTCTGGATGATGGGCGATACCGGCCCTTGCGGACCCTGCACCGAGATCTTCTACGACCACGGCCCGGAGATTTCCGGCGGCCCACCCGGCTCGCCCGAGGAAGACGGCGACCGCTACATCGAGATCTGGAACAACGTCTTCATGCAGTTCAACCGTGACGAGCACGGCGTCATGCACCCGCTGCCCAAGCCCTCGGTCGATACCGGCATGGGGCTGGAGCGCATCGCTGCCGTCCTGCAGCACGTGCATAGCAACTACGAGATCGATCTGATGGAAGTACTGGTCAAGGCGGCTGCACGCGCCACCGGCACCAACGACCTGCTGTTCCCCAGTCTGCGCGTGCTGGCCGACCACATCCGCGCCTGTTCGTTCCTGCTCGCCGACGGCGTGATTCCCAGCAACGAGGGGCGCGGTTTCGTCCTGCGCCGCATCATCCGCCGCGCCATCCGTCATGGCTGGAAGCTTGGTGTGCGCGCCCCGTTCTTCCATCGGCTGGTGCCGGATCTGGTGACCGAGATGGGGGTGGCCTATCCCGAACTGGCCCAGGCCCAGAGCAAGGTCATGGACATGCTCAAGCAGGAAGAGGAGCGATTCTTCACCACCATCGAGCATGGCATGGCCATCCTCGAAGCCGATCTTGCCGAGATGGCGCGGACCGACAGCAAGATATTCAATGGCGACACCGCCTTCAAGCTGCACGATACCTACGGCTTTCCGCTTGATCTCACTGCCGACATCTGCCGCGAGCGCGGCGTGACAGTTGACGCGACGGCCTTTAACGCCGCCATGGCGCGCCAGAAAGATCAGGCGCGCGCGGCTGGCAAGTTCAAGATGGCCGCGAACCTCGAATACGCTGGCCCGGCGACGAGTTTTCACGGCTATGCGACGCTCGAAACCAAGGCCAATGTGCTGGCGCTCTACAAGGAGGGTGCACCGGTCAATGAACTGGCCGAGGGCGAGCAGGGCGTCGTGGTACTCGACGACACGCCGTTTTACGCCGAGTCGGGTGGTCAGGTCGGCGACCGTGGCGCGCTGCAATCGGTGCATGGCATTTTTGCTGTGGAAGATACGCAAAAGATTCAGGCCAGCGTGTTCGGCCATCATGGCGTGGTGAAAACCGGAACCATAAAAGTCGGTAATGGCGTCACGGCAAAAGTCGACATCCAGGCCCGCAGTCGCATTATGCGCAATCACTCCGCCACCCATCTGATGCACAAGGCCTTGCGCGAAGTGCTTGGTGACCACGTGCAGCAGAAAGGCTCGCAGGTCGCCCCGGACAAGATCCGCTTTGACTTCGTACACAACCAGCCGCTGACCAACGAGCAGATTCGCCGCGTCGAAACCCTCGTCAATGCCGAAATTCTCGCCAACGTGGCGACGGAGGCCAGGGTGATGCCGCTGGCCGAGGCGCAGAAGACCAGCGCGATGATGCTGTTCGGTGAGAAGTACGGCGACGAGGTGCGCGTGCTCTCCATCGGCTCGTCCAAGGAATTGTGCGGCGGTACGCACGTCGCCCGGACCGGCGACATCGGCTTCTTTACCCTGGTTGCCGAAGGCGGCGTCGCGGCCGGCGTGCGGCGGGTCGAGGCGCTGACCGGCGACAACGCCTTGGCCTATGTGCAGGGTATGGAGCAGACTCTGGGCGGCATCGCCGGCACGCTCAAGGTGGTTCGCGCGGAAGCCCCCGCCCGGGTCCATGCCCTGCTCGACCAGGTGAAGCGCCTGGAACGCGAACTGGCCGGCAGCAAGGGCAAGCTGGCCTCTGCCCAGGGCGACGATCTGCTGGCCTGCGCCGTCGACATCAAGGGGGTGAAAATCCTGGCCACCTTGCTTGAAGGCGCGGATGTGACCACCCTGCGCGACACCATGGACAAGCTCAAGGACAAACTCAAGTCCGCCGCCATCGTGCTGGCCAGTGTCGCCGATGGCAAGGTGAGCCTGATCGCCGGCGTGACTAACGATCTCACCGCCAAAGTCAAGGCCGGCGAACTGGTCAACAGCGTCGCCCAACAGATCGGCGGCAAAGGGGGCGGTCGACCCGACATGGCCCAGGCCGGTGGTACACAACCCGAGCATCTGCCTGCGGCGCTGTCTTCCGTTGCCGCCTGGGTGGAGCAACGGATCTAGCATCATCGGCACCATCGACCCGATGCAGAAAAATACGGCCACGGCGGTGGCCACCATGGGAGTGGTGTTCGGCGACATCGGCACCAGTCCGCTCTACACGATGCGTGAAGTCTTCGGCGGCACGCATCACCCGGTGCCCGTCACGCCCGATAATGTCCTGGGCATTCTTTCGCTGGTGTTCTGGGCTTTGACCATCACGGTCTCGCTCAAGTACGTGATGTTCATCATGCGCGCCGACAACAAGGGCGAGGGCGGCATCATGGCGCTGACCTCGCTGGCGATGCGCGTGACGCAATCGAATCCCCGCCTGCTCTGGCTGCTGTCGGCGCTCGGCATTTTCGGTGCGGCGCTGTTTTACGGCGATGCCGTGATCACGCCCGCGCTGTCCGTGCTTTCGGCCGTCGAAGGGCTGGAGGTCGCGACGCCGGCCTTCAAGCCTTATGTCGTACCGATTGCCATTGGCATCCTGATCGGGTTGTTCCTCTTCCAGCGCAAGGGCACGGCGAGCGTGGCGGCGCTGTTCGGCCCGGTGATGTTGTTCTGGTTCGCCACGCTGGCTGTGATCGGGATCTGGAACATTACCAAGCATGTCGGGGTACTCGTCGCGATCAATCCCGAATACGCGGTTCACTTCTTCGCAGCCAAGCCCCTGTTGGCCTTCCTGGCCCTCGGTGCTGTCGTCCTGGCGATTACCGGTGGCGAGGCGCTATATGCCGACATGGGGCATTTCGGCTGGCGACCGATCAAGCGCGCCTGGTTCTATTTTGTCTTCCCGGCGCTTTACCTCAATTACCTGGGGCAGGGCGCCCTGCTGCTTGACCATCCCGAAGCAATCCGCAATCCCTTTTTCATGTCGGCGCCGGAGGCCTTGCTTTATCCCCTCGTCGGATTGGCGACCATCGCCACCATTATCGCCTCGCAGGCGGTCATTTCCGGGGCCTTTTCCCTCACCAGCCAGGCCATCCAGCTCGGCTATGTGCCGCGCATCCGCATCACCTTTACCTCGGCGCAGGAAAAGGGCCAGATCTATCTGGCTACCATCAACTGGCTGTTGCTGATCGCCGTCGTCGCCTTGGTACTGCTGTTCCGTACCTCGTCCAACCTGGCCTCGGCCTATGGCATCGCGGTCACCCTGACGATGATGATCGACACGCTGCTGGCCTTTATCGTCGTGCGCGCGCTGTGGGGGTGGTCGTGGGGTAAGGCGATCCTCTTCCTGGCCTTTTTCGTCAGTGTAGACATCGCTTTCTTCTCCGCCAACATCATCAAGGTGCTCGATGGCGGCTGGTTCCCGCTGGTCATGGGCGGCATCATCTTTACCCTGCTGGCCACCTGGAAGCGCGGGCGAGCAGTGCTCAATGAAAAACTGCACCAGGATTCGATGCCGCTCGGTGCTTTCATCCAGAGTCTGGACTATGGCAGCCCGCACCGCGTCGAGGGGACGAGTATCTTCATGACGACCAACCCCGATGGCGTGCCGCGCGCGATGCTGCATAACCTGCTGCACAACAAGGTGCTGCATGAAACGATAGTGCTGCTCAACGTGCGGGTCGAAGACGTGCCCTTCGTGCCCGATACTGAGCGGGTGGCAGTGAAACAACTGCCCGAGGGTTTCTTCCAGGTGGTGGTGCGCTACGGCTTCAAGGATGAGCCGAATATCCCGGTTGCACTTTCCCAGTGTTCACCCTGGGGCCTGCGTTACGAACTGATGGAAACCTCGTTCTTCCTCGGCCGGGAAACGATCGTGCCGCGCAGCAAAGGTGGGCACATGCCACACTGGCGGCAGTTGCTGTTTACTTTCATGTTCCGCAATGCCGAGGCGGCGACTACCTATTTCAAGATCCCGATCAATCGCGTGATCGAGCTCGGCACACAGATACGGCTCTAGATTTTCATGCGATGAAGCCACTGCTGACTACCCGCAATCGTCTGACCCTGATGCGCTGGTGGCTGGTCGGCGGACTGGCATGCGCCGTCCTGTCAGCGCCGACTTTTCTCGACATCTCACTGCCGCTGCCGCTGCTGTTGCCGGTGTTGCTGCTGCTGGCAGGTTTCAACGCGTTTGCTCATTGGCGTGGCGGAAGCGAGGAACTGTCGGTGCGCGAACTCGTCGGCCAGTTATGTGTCGATCTGGTGGGGATGGGCGTGTTGTTCTATTTGACCGGCGGTGTGGCCAACCCGCTGGTATCCCTGCTCCTTCTGCCGGTGGCCGTGGCCGCGCTCGCCCTGCCGGAACTCATGGCAGCAGGTATCGCCGCGCTGGCAGTGGCCGTGTATTCCTTCCTGATACTGTATTCGTTGCCCTTGCCGATCGCCGACGCGGCGCGCGCGACCCGCCTTCATCTGGGAGGGATGTGGCTGACCTTTGTCGTTTCGGCGGTGCTGGTGGCCTGGTTCATCAGCCGCATCATGACCTCGATGCGAACGCGTGACGCGGAACTGGCAGCGGCTCGTGAAGAGCGCCTGCGCGACGCGCAGGTCGTCGCGCTCGGGCAACTGGCAGCCGGGGCAGCGCACGAACTGGGTACCCCGCTTGCGACGATGTCCGTGCTGGCGGAAGATCTGTCTCAGGATGCAAAGTTGTTGCCCGATACCCGTGCCGATCTCAATCTGTTGCGGCGGCAGATCGCCTTGTGCAAGGAGATACTGGGCGGCCTGACCCGCCGCGCCGGTAGTGAGCGAGCCGCCGAGGCAGCTGACCTTCTTGCCGATATATGGCTACAGGGGGTGCTGGCGCGCTGGCGCAGTTTCTGGCCGCAGGCTGACTGTCGTTTCTTCGCGGAGAGCAGCGGCGATGCGCCGCGGATTGCTCCCGGCGCGGCTCTGGAGCAGGCTGTTAGCAACCTGCTCACCAATGCCGCCCAGGTCAATCCGCAGGCTATCCGGCTGGCGCTGTCCTGGAATGCAACAAGTCTCGTCATCGGCGTCCATGACGATGGGCCGGGCTTTCCCGAAGAAATCCTGCACAATGCCGGTACCGAACCCGTTTCTGGGACTGGTCAGGGTGCAGGTATCGGCTTGTGGTTGACGCGCACGGTCGTTGAGCGCATGGGTGGGCGCTTCTGTTTGGCGAATGCCGCCGCAGGGGCGCTGACCATGATCGAACTCCCGCTGGAATCCATACAGACGAAGGAACCGAAACAATGGACATGACCGGCTCCGTGCTGGTAATCGACGACGACGAAACCTTCAATGCGGTGTTAAGCCGCGCCTTGCGTCGTCGTGGTTATGAGGTGGCGAGCGCGCTCGACGCTCCGGCTGCGCTCGCGGCAGCCCATGCCGCTCCACCGGCGGCGGCTGTCCTCGACCTCAATCTCGGCAGTGCCTCCGGGCTAAGCCTGGTCCAGCCGCTGCTCGACATCGCCCCCCAATGCCGCATTGTCATCCTGACCGGCTACGCCAGCATCGCCACTGCCGTCGAGGCGATCAAGCTTGGTGCAACGCAGTATTTCGCCAAGCCGGTCGAGGTCGAGGCCATCGTGGCAACGTTTGCGGCGGACACGCCGGCAAGTGCCGAAGCGATGCCCGTACCGGCCATTCCACTATCCATCGGCCGCTTGGAGTGGGAACACATCCAGCGTGTGCTGCTGGAAAACGATGGCAACATTTCCGCGACCGCGCGGGTGCTTAGGATGCATCGCCGTACCTTGCAGCGCAAGCTTTCAAAACGGCCGGCCAAGTCCTGAACACCTATCTCTGCCGTCCTGCCAGAACCGACTTTTCTGTCAAAAGAATCATGCTGGCCCTTGCCCTTCGGGAGAATTTTGCTAAAATTCAGCGCCTCATCTTGGGATGGGGCCAAACGCGGAGTGGTAGTTCAGTTGGTTAGAATACCGGCCTGTCACGCCGGGGGTCGCGGGTTCGAGTCCCGTCCACTCCGCCAAGTATGGTAAAGCCGTTGTAAGTCTATGACCTGCA
>JACDZI010000203.1 GCA_013426785.1 Rhodocyclaceae bacterium
GCTCGGTCATCTCCCGATCGACGAGCAGGCCGAGGCGTTCCTCGAAGGCCAGCCCTGTCAGCGATCGCCGTAATGGAGCCAGTTGAAGATCGGCGTATAGGAGCCAGTCTGTGATCGGCATAATGGAGCCAGTTGAAGATCGGCGTATAGGAGCCACTTCAAGATCGCCGTAATGGCGCCAGTCACGAAGGAGGAGTAACGGGCAATTCGGATTTCACAACCGTAAATCGGTAGCCTCGGCGGCTTTTTTGCCGGAGGACCGATGAGCAGGAGGAAATTCGAAATGCACCACTATGCGCCGCAGACATCCCGCCCAAGACTGCGGTGTAGCCGGTGACCGGAGCCGTGGCGAAGGACTCGCTCAGCGGGTAACTCATGGCTTACCTCCACGGGCCGGTGATATCGAATGCGATCTGCGCGCCTTCGGTTTCCGAGCTGTACTGCGTCCTGACCAGCAGGAAGCGCTTGCCCAGCTGACCGACGACGTTGTCCACGATGGTCTGGTCGCTGTACCGTCGTTTCCACTCCGCCAATCGAAGCCAACTACGACAAGTTCATCGCCGAACTGACCAAGCTCAGCCGCAAGTACGGCGTAGCAATCCAGTCAGTCGGCGGTGTCTACCTCGCCGACGACCCCGTCGAGTTCTGCAACGTCCACTACGTGGCCGACATCACCAGCGGCGATTTGTATCCCGAGTTCTCGTTAGACAAATAGGACCTGGATCAGCATGTTGTGAACACGTTCCTTGAAATTCGGGGCTATTACCCCCATAATCGACTCATGGTTGTAATTCCGGCAATCTGGAAGCGCTTCGGACGCGGGTTCGATTCCCGCCACCTCCACCTAAGAGCATCATAAGCATCACATCGTAGTGTTCTTAGTTGGGGGTGCACTGGTTTCGACGGGGTGAGTGAAGGAGAGCAGGCAACTCGTCAGGCGATCGACGTTAATGAAGCAAATCCATAATTGCCAATGATGAGCAATTTGCTATTGCCGCCTAAAAAACGGCTAGCCGGGGCTGCTAGAGCCTTGTAACCAAAGATAGCCGGCGGGGACTTCGGTCCCCGTCGTCAATTGTGCTCTGCCAAAACATTGTCAAAAGCCACTCCATCGGATTGGCGAGTGGCTTGGCCCTCAGAAAACCCCTGCCAGCGCCGCACGATCACATCGACGTACTTCGGATCCAGTTCGATCAGCCGCGCCTTGCCGCTGCCGGTGGTGTGCCAGATGTAGCCATTGCCCCGGTTCTGATGGATGCAATCGACAATCGCCTTGACCGCATAGATTTGGTAGGGGCGCATCACCAGCAATTTTTGTTCGCTGGCGACCAGCACCATGTAGCGGTTGATCATTTCGCCCAGTAGGCATTTGGCGAGGAACTTATCGGCAAAGGCATCGAGCTGGGTGATTTTTTTGTTATCTTCACTCACTGCTGTCCGGTTAAATGAAGGGTCGAATCTCTGAAAGCCATGACTGAAGGG
>JACDZI010000204.1 GCA_013426785.1 Rhodocyclaceae bacterium
GAATGCCTGTCCAGTTTCCGCTGGAATCACTGTCCAAGTGCCGTGGAATGCGCACATGGGCCTTTGAACGCTTTGGCAGTCATCCTGCCACGGCACTAAAACCAGCACTAAAACCAGCACTAAAACCACAACTAAAACTCACGCTCAACGTTCAAGACAACGGGGGCCGCCGAATTTCGGCAGCCAGCAGGCCAGGCAATCTGCCATCCCTGCGACGAGAGAATCAGCGTGAAACAGACTCCACACCGCACCATCGGCCGCCATGCCGATAACCATCCTCCCGCCAGGCGAAAGCCATCCGCGATGGTGTGCGCGTGAATGCACGGGCGCGAGGCTTGCCCTTAATAGCCTGATCCCGGTCGTGATCGACGACCAGCACTCCGCAGCGACCGGCTGAATCCGGTTCAACACTCACCAACGGGTGGCGGGGATCGGAGTGCGACTGGGCCCCGGAAGATCGCTGGGTGTGCCTGATCAGCCCCCAACTCCGATCCTTGCCTCCCGTGGCCGGCGTCCAGTCATCGATCAACATCAAGAACCGAACAGGAACAGTCATGAGCAAGTTCACCACACAACGCAATTTCGGCTTCGGCAAGCAGATGGACTGGGCCGGCCACCAAGCCCTCAAGGATATCTATGGCCGAGGACATTTCGGTACGGTCGCGAGCCATGCCCAACGCTGGCGGCAATTCTGCGGCTGGGCAAGATCCAACCACGGGATCAACGATGCCTGCGCCATCGATCAGTCCCTGCTGGAAAGCTATGCCGCTGACCTGGCAGAACGGGTCGAGGACGAAACTCTGACTGTCAGCTTTGCGCAGAACCTGATCGTCTCGGCCAATATCACCCTGGAAGCGATGCGTCAGGACAAGACCATCCGCATCGAGTCCCCGGCAACTTGGGTCGGAAAACGCCAGACCGTGCGCACCAAGATACCGGATGGCATGGACTGGGCAGACATTGATCGCCTAATTGTCCACCTGCGCCAGAAAAATCTGCACCGGGCAGCCGTCATCGTCGTGCTATGCCGCAGTTTCGGGATACGACTCCGCGAGGCAATTCTCGCCAACTACGCTGACTGGCAACGGCAGGCTAGGGAACGTGGGCAGATCGATATCAGGGAAGGCACCAAGGGTGGCCGCGGCAAGGAGGTCGAACGCTGGGTGACGGTCAACGAGCGTGGCCGGGTTGCCATTCGAGAGGCTGCAAATGTCCGGAATCAGTTGGGCGGAAAGAACCTGCTCAGGGCTGACGAGACATTTGACGATTTGGTCAATGATGGCGAAGTCCATCGGGCGAGAAAGATCCTGCACGATTTCGGCATCAAGGGCTATCACGAACTCAGGGCTGCCTGGGCCTGCGAGCGATACGAGGAAATATCCGGGGCGACTGCACCGATCCTGCAGGCAGGCATCTCACCTAAGGAAGCCCTGAATAAGTGTTGATTGGAGTGAACGATTTCATTGTCATGCTGTCAGACCT
>JACDZI010000062.1 GCA_013426785.1 Rhodocyclaceae bacterium
TGCAGCGCCGCGTGCTGCTCTATGGCGTGCTGGGCGCCATCGTCATGCGCGCCGGCATGATCCTCGCCGGGGTGTGGCTGGTACAGCATTTCACCTGGATCCTGTATGTCTTTGGTGCCTTCCTGGTCATTACCGGCATCAAGATGCTGATCTTCGCCGAGGCCGAACCCGATCTGGAGAAGAATCCGCTGCTGCGCTGGTTGCGCGGGCATCTGCGCATCACGCCGAACTTCCACGGCGAGTCATTCCTCGTCCGGCAAAACGGCGTGCTGTGGGCAACCCCGATGTTTCTCGTCCTGATGCTGATCGAAGCCAGCGATCTGGTGTTTGCGGTCGACAGCATCCCGGCCATCTTCGCCGTGACGACCGATCCGTTCATCGTGTTCACCTCGAACATCTTCGCCATCATGGGCCTGCGCGCGCTGTACTTCCTGCTGGCCGACATGGCCGATCGCTTCCATCTTCTCAAGTACGGCTTGGCGATCGTATTGGTCTTCATCGGCGGCAAGATGCTGGCCATGCCCTGGTTCCACATGCCGATCCAGTGGTCGCTGTCCATCGTCGGCAGCATCATCCTAATGTCGGTTGTGGCCAGCCTGGCGCTTTCGAAACCCAAGCCCGTTACCGCAGGGAGCAAAGCATGAACCCCGCCCAAGTGATGCCGACGCTCGCCGGCAGTCAGTACGATAGCGACAATCGCCTTATTGGTCTCGTCTATGACAGCACGCCGCCACTGCCCTCACCCGCAGCCAATCCCTGGCTGGTCGCGGTGGATAGCTCGGACAACGCCCTGCGTGCCGTCACTCATGCGTCCCGTGAAGCCGGGGCAATGAATGCCTGTGCGCTGCATCTGATACATGTGCAGCCTTGGCTGTCGAAAGAGGCCTCCGAGGCTGAGTTTGCGCACCGCGCGTTGCGTGCTACTGCGCGGGCACGCGCCACCCTGGACGCCGCAAGTCTGCCGTGGCGCCTGCACGTGGTGCTGGGCGACCCGGCAGAACGCATCATCGAACAGGCTGTCCAGTTGGGTGCTACCGGCCTGATCATTGGCAGTCGCGGCCTCAACACGGTCGAAAGCCTGCTTTTTGGCTCTGTGGCCTACAAGGTAATGCATCTTGCCCGCTTGCCCGTGATGGTGGTGCCGTGAGGTTCGCCGTCCCGCCAGCGCCGACTTTTTCTTCGCAACCCCAAAGGAGACTGAAATGAACCCGAATCATCCTCCCGCCCAAGCGATTGCCATGCCGCAAGGCACTGTCGCGTCGGTCCTCGCCACCAATCGGGTGATCCGCAACACCTACATGCTTTTGTCGCTGACACTGGCTTTCGCCGCCATCACCGCTGCAAGCTCGGTGGCGTTGAAATTGCCGCATCCCGGCATCCTGCTCACGCTGGGTGGCTTCTTCGGCCTGCTGTTCGCGGTGCATAAACTCAAGGACAGCGGCGGGGGGATTCTGGCCGTGTTCGCCCTCACCGGCTTCATGGGCTACACGTTGGGCCCCATCATCAGCCGCTATCTCGGCCTGCCCAACGGCGCCGAGATCGTCATGCAGGCAATGGGCGGCACCGCCGCGATCTTCATCGGACTGTCGGCCTACGCGGTGACCACGAAGAAGGACTTCAGCTTCTTGGGCGGCTTCCTGATGGTCGGCATCCTGCTCGCCTTCCTCGCCGGCCTGGCCGCGATCTTTTTCGAGATACCGGCCTTGTCGCTGACCGTCTCGGCCGTCTTCGTGCTGCTGATGTCGGGACTGATCCTCTACGAAACGAGCAACATCATCCAAGGCGGCGAGACCAACTACGTGCTGGCAACGGTGACGCTGTTCGTCTCGATCTTTAATCTCATCAGCAGCCTGCTGCAATTGCTGGGCTTCATGAGCGGAGACGATTGAGGACGGATGTCTGCCATGATCCAACGTCTGAGGGCCCTGGCACCCAGCCGCACGCAACTGGAGGCCAATCCCTGGTTGCGCGGGCTGGCGCCCTATCTCGCCGACCCGAAACTGTGTCACTGGTCGCGGCGGGGCGTCGCAATGGGCGTGGCGATCGGCCTGTTCATCGGTTTCCTGATTCCGCTTGCCCAGATCTTCCTCGCCGCTGCGGCGGCGGTCTTCCTGCGCGCCAACGTGCCAGTCGCCGCCGCCGGCACCCTGGTGACCAATCCGATCACCGTGGCCCCCATCTACTACGCCGCCTATCACCTGGGCGCCTGGGTGACGGGTGCGTCCGCCACCGCGACGGTCTCATTGGCCGATCTCGCCAGCATCGGGGCAAATATCGGGACGATCGGACTGCCGCTGTTCACCGGCCTGGCGATCACGGCCAGCAGCGCCGCCATCGCCAGTTACCTGCTGATTTCGCAGGCTTGGGTTTGGCGCGTCTCAGCGAAACGGCGGGAAAGGAAGCCAATTTGAGTCCTAGACGGAAACGCATCGCCCTGATCTTCGGTGGACTGGTCGCCCTGTCGGTTGCCACTACGCTGGTAATGAATGCCTTGGATAGCAGTATCGCGTTCTATTACACGCCGACGCATCTGGCAGCGAACGAAGCTCCCCGCAACAAGGCGTTCCGCATCGGCGGGATGGTGAAGGAAGGTAGTATCCGTCGCGATGGCGACGGCCTGACCGTACAGTTCGTCGTCACCGACACGGCCAAAGACGTGCCTGTCAGTTATAAAGGCATTCTTCCCGACCTCTTCAAAGAGGGCAAGGGCGCCGTGGTCCAGGGCAGGATCGGCGACGATGGCCGTTATGTCGCTACCGAGGTATTGGCCAAGCACGACGAGAACTACATGCCGCCTGAAGCGCAGCACGCCATCGACGCGGCGCAGAAGGCGACGGGCAAGGAGATATAGCGCCGTGTTTTCCGTCTACGGCATCACCGGGCAGGTATTCAGCGGCACACGGGAAGCGATGGATCGCGTGCACAGTCTGGCACGCGCGCGATTCGTGCGCCCGATCGCCCAGGACGGCGAGGAACCCGGCGCAGAGGTAATCCCCGCAACTCCGACACAGCGTGCGGTGATGTGCTCCGCGCCGTGATCCAAGATCCTCCGCTCAGTTTGTGGCGATGAACGTGGAAACGACAATATCTATCGACAGACGACTGCGCGTGCGCCGCTGGATCGAGCAGCCGCGCATCCAGAACGCCATCATCGCCCTGATCCTCGTCAATGCGGTGTTGCTGGGACTGGAAACCTCGCCTGTCGCCATGGCCACCGCCGGCGACCTGATCGTGGCGCTTGACCAGGTCATCCTCGCGGTGTTCGTCGTCGAGATCGGCTTGCGCCTCTTCGCCCACCGCGCTGCTTTCTGGCGCGACCCATGGAGCGTGCTTGATTTCGTCGTCGTCGCCATTGCTTTGTTGCCCGCTACCGGGCCGCTAGCCGTGCTCCGCGCCCTGCGAGTACTTCGGGTGCTGCGCCTTTTGACCATGGTACCGTCGATGCGCCGCGTGGTAGGCGCCCTGTTGGCGACCATTCCCGGCCTTGGATCGATTGCCACGGTGCTGCTGATCATCTACTACGTTTTTGCAGTCATTGCCACCAAGCTCTTCGCTGCCGCCTACCCAGAGTGGTTCGGCGACATTGGTCGGTCTCTTTACACACTGTTTCAAATTATGACACTTGAAAGCTGGTCGATGGGAATCGCCCGTCCGGTGATGGAACGGTTTCCCAACGCCTGGGTCTTCTTCGTCTTATTCATCCTGGTGGCCACTTTCACCATGCTCAACTTGTTCATCGCCATCATCGTCAATGCCATGCAAAGCGTGAGTGAGACAGAACAGCGGGATGCCCAACGAGAGATGGTTGCGGCGCGCGATCATATCAAGGTCGACCTGCACGCGGAGATGGGTGACTTACGCAATGAGCTCCGTGAAATGAAGCTCATGCTGCTGGCGATATCCACTGCCCAGGGCCAATCTCATCCAGTCCAATATCGAAAGGATGTCGCAACATGAAGGACATCGCGAGGTTCATCGCCGGATTCCGACGTTTCCAAGAAAAGTACTTCAGCGAAGACCGTGAACTTTTCGAGCAGCTTCGCCACGGGCAGCGCCCCAAAACCATGATCGTTGCCTGTGCCGATTCCCGTGTCGATCCGACTCTGCTGACGGGTGCAGAACCCGGAGACGTTTTCGTGGTGCGCAACGTGGCCAACCTGGTCCCGCCCTTCGAGCCGGGTAGCGGTTTCGCCAGCGTGCCGGCGGCGCTGGAATTCGCGGTGCTGTCACTCAAGGTCGAGCACGTCATCGTACTCGGCCACGCCCAATGCGGGGGTATCACCGCCTTGATGAGCGAGGCAGGGAATGGCAGCGAATTCATCGGCAAATGGGTTGGCATTGCGCAACGGGCCCGCGAGCGGGTGCTGGTGGATTTACCAGCAAAATCTCCCGCCTTGCAGGCGCGCGCCTGCGAACAAGCAGCCATTCTGGTATCGCTGGAAAACCTGATGACGTATCCCTGGATCGCCGAGCGCGTCGTCGCCGGCACGATGCATCTGCACGGCTGGTATTTCGACATCGTGCAAGGTGAATTATGGAGCTACAACCCGGCGTGCAATGGCTTCGAGCTGATCCGGAGCGATGCGGTGGCAAGATGAAGCACACACTACACATCGCCCTACTACCTGGTAACGCATCGAGCGAATACCGTCGGCGGGGAAAGTAGCCATGAACTTGAAAGCCTTGTTGCTTTTGCAACCAGGATTCATTATTCGATCAGGCATTCTTGTCTTGTGCGTTCTGATCACGCTGCTGGTCGGCTATCTGCACACCCTGACCGGCATGGCTTACGAGTTCCACGTTTTCTTCATTCTTCCAGTCCTTGTTGTCAGTTGGTTCAACGGAAAGCGACTTGGCTATGGGGTGGCGGTGCTGGCTGCTCTCGAGTGGTTCATCGCCGACCGATTATTGACAGGTAATCAGGCAGATGTCGTTCCCTTGATCTTCAATACGGCCATGCGCCTTGCCATCTTCATACTGGGCGTATGGGTGATTGGTGGGGTGCGTCGTGTCCTGCTGCGGGAGTCGCGCATGGCGCGCCAGGATGCCCTGACGCAACTGCCCAACCGGTGGGAGTTCTATGAGCGTGGGCTACAGGCGTTTGCACAGGCGCAACGTCAGGGTGCATCTTTCACTGCGGTTTTTATCGACCTCGATCGATTCAAGGAGGTCAATGACACACTGGGGCATGGCATCGGCGACGCGCTACTTAAGGTGGTCGCCAGAATTATTCGCGAACAGGTACGGATTAGCGATATTCCTGGCCGTCTTGGTGGAGACGAGTTCGCTCTTTTACTGCCGAACATGGATGCCCAGGCAGCCTCCGGCTATGTTGAAAAACTGCGCAATCGCTTGCTCGTAGCAATGAGAGAGAATGGCTGGCAGGTCACCTTCAGTATTGGCGTTGCCAGCTATAAAGTCGCCCCACAGGATTTCGACTTGCTGATCAAGCAAGCGGATACAGCGATGTATGAGGTCAAGCACAGTGGTCGCGATCGTGTCCTCCAGCAGGAATTCTGACGAATGAATTGGCGACGGCTGATTCCCACTCGCGAGGCGCTGCTAACCAATCGTGGGCGAGATATCCCACCACTACGGGAAAACGCGACGAGCGAATAAGCCCCATGGATCATCTGGTTCAAATCATCCTGCTGTTGGCGGTGAGCGTGGCGATCATGGTCGCGTTCCAACGGCTACATATCCCCTCCAGCCTCGGCTACCTACTGGTCGGCCTGATCCTTGGCCCCCACACTACCGGACCGACAGTGCATGTTTCGGAATTCAAGGTACTGGCCGAGTTCGGCGTGGTTTTCCTGCTGTTCTCGATCGGGCTCAACTACTCGCTGCCCCAACTGCATGCGATGCGTCATCAGATCCTCGGGTTGGGTACCGCGCAGGTAGCCCTGACCACCGCTGCCGTAGCCACATTGCTGTGGATGATGGGCCTGAGTCCAGCAGTGGCATTCGTCATCGGTACCGTCTTCGCTCAGTCATCCTCCACCATCATCGGTCGGCAACTCGCGGAGCAGGGTGAAGACGCCACATCTCACGGTCGACTCGGCCTCGCCATTTCGGTATTTCAAGATGTCACGGCCGTGCCGTTGCTGATCCTGATTCCGGTGCTGGGTGCCGCCACGGGCATGAACGCGCTCGCCGCTGAGCTTGGCTGGGCCATGGCCAAGGCCGTACTGGCGTTCACCCTAGTGTTTTATGCCGCACGCTGGGCCTTGCGACCACTTTTCCACTTGGTCACCGAACGGCGTTCCGCCGAATTGTTCACCCTCACGGTTTTGCTGGTGGTGCTGGCAGCCGCCTGGACGACCAACAGCCTGGGCTTGTCGCTCGCTTTTGGCGCATTTCTGGCGGGAATGATGCTCGGAGAAACCGAGTTCCGCCATCAGGTGGAGTCCAGCATCCGTCCATTTCGTGATGTGCTGCTTGGCTTGTTCTTCGTCGGCATTGGCATGCTGATGGATCCCAGTACGTTGCCCCGCATCTGGCACTGGGCGCTGCTGGGCGCCTTGCTGCTGCTGTTGAGCAAGGTCGTAGTTGTCGCCGTGATCGTGCGGCGCAGCGGCATCGACACCCTCGGAGCCTGGCGAACCGCCCTCCTGCTGGCGGTGGGCGGCGAGTTTGGCTTCGCGCTGCTTGCCATTGCGCTCGAGTCGAACGTGATCGATCAGGAAGTCGGCCAGATCGTGCTGACCTCCGTCCTGTTCTCAATGATTACGGGCGTACTCCTGATCCGTTACAACCAGGCAATTGCCACCCGCCTGACCAAGTCAGTCGCCAATACTCCCGCACTAGCGGACCAGCTTGCCGAGCTACCGCCACCTCAGGTACTGATCGGCGGCTATGGCCGGGTCGGTCACACCATCGCAGTACTGCTGAAATCGAGCGGCGTCGATTTTGTAGCCTTCGATACGGATCCAACGCGGGTACAGCAAGGGCTGACCGACGGCCATACCGTGCTGTATGGCGACATCGCCGATGCTGACCTCCTTGCAGCAGCCCGAGCGGAGCGCGCCAGCCTTGCCATCGTGACCGTTGACAGCCATGCCGTTGCATTGCGGACAGTTGCCGCGTTGCGCCTGCATTGCCCGCAAGTACCAATAATCGCACGCGCCCGCGATCTCCAAACCAGTTCGGCTCTCATGGAAGCCGGGGCAATCCATGCCTATCCCGAGGCGATTGAATCCAGCCTGCGTCTCGGTGCCACTGCCTTGCGAATGTTGCGGATTCCCACCATCGATATTGACCAGATGCTGCAGGACATACGCGATGGTGACTACGAGCCGGTGATTGAAACCCCAGTGAAGGAGGATGCCCAATGACAAACGCACAGACGATCCTCGTCGCCACCGATCTTTCCGCACCAGCCCGTCATGCCGTTGAACGTGCATTTCTCCTGGCTGCCAGAACCGAAAGCGAACTCTGCATCCTGCACGTCATGGAGTTGGATACCTTCGACGGGCTGCGCGAAATGCTGGGGGACGACGTGTTTAAAGTAAAGACGGCTTTGAACAGCGATGCCCACGAGTGCCTCGAGCAGTTAGCTGTCGATGCAGCGATTCATCGTGGCATCGCTGCGCGGACGTGCGTCACCGAGGGGAACCCGCTTGCCACAATCGCTGCCGAGGCTGACGCACTGGATGCGCATCTGATGGTGCTCGGGGCACGTGGCGAGTCTTTCCTGCGTCACGCTTTGATGGGATCTACGGCGGCCCGACTGCTGCGCAAGTCTTCGTCGCGGCCGGTACTGGCGGTGAAACAGGCGCCGCATGAGGCATATCGCAGCGTAGTGGTTGCCGTGGACTTCTCGCCCGTATCGCGCCATGCGATCCGCATGGCGCGACAACTGGTGCCAGATGCCGACCTTGTCCTGCTGCATGCCTTTGAACTGCCCTATGAAGGGAAGCTGACATTCGCAGGCGTCGACGCGGAGGTGATCCGCCAGTACGTCACCAACGAAGGCGAAGTCCGGCGCAAGCGGCTGCATGATCTGGCGGTTGCCGCCGGCCTGACGGCGGTCGAATACTCGGCACGTATCGTCCACGGCGATCCTGCGCAGCAGATCGTCGCCATGGAGCAGGAGTTCGATGCCGACCTGATTTTAGTCGGCAAGCACGGCTCGCACATTGCTGAGGAACTGCTGCTCGGCAGCGTGACCAAGCATGTGCTGGCCGAATCGCAATGCGACGTGCTGGTCATCTGCGATCCACGCGAAGCGCCTGACCAATTGCCATGACCGATCTGGCGCTCATCTTGGGGGCGGTGCTGTTGGCGGCGGCGGGCGGTGAGGCGTTCCTCAAGTCCATCCTCGGCGCGGCGCTCCACCTGCGCGTACCTAAGTTGGTGGTGGCCACCACGCTGGCGGCCTTCGCCACCTCCAGCCCGGAACTTACCGTCTCCACCGTCGCCGCGCTCGCCGGCCAGCCGGAAATTGGTCTGGGCGATGCGCTGGGCAGCAACGTCGTCAATATCGCGCTGATCTTCGGTCTGGCCCTGTTGTACAAAGCAGTGCAAACCACTCGGCAAGATTTCGGTCGCGACTTCTACCTGGCCATCGCAGTCCCGGCGCTGACCTTTTTCCTCATTATCGACGGACGGATCGAACGCGCCGAGGCGTTGTTGCTGTTGTCGGCATTTCTCGCCTGGCTGGTGTGGACCGTGCGCAGCGCCCTGCGCCAGCGAGAGGTGGCGGTAGACATTGAGGCTACCCAACTGTCTGCCGGCAAGAGCTTGCTGCTCGGTGTGTTCGGTCTCGGCGCGCTGATCGCCGCCGGCCGCCTGTTTGTCAGCGGGGCGACAGGCATCGCCAGCGCCTTTGCCGTCGACACCTATGTCATCGGCGTGGTACTGGTGGCCATCGGCACTTCGCTGCCCGAACTGGTCACGGTGATCCTTTCGCGCCTGCGCGGCCACGACGATGTCGGCGTCGGCACCTTGATCGGCAGCAACCTGTTCAACGGGCTGGCCATCGTTGGCGTGGCCGGCACGATACATCCCATCGCCGCGCCCATGACCGAGGTGGCGCTGACGCTCGCCTGCGGCATCGTCGCGCTACTCCTGCTGCTGCCCGACCGCGGCGGCCTGATCGTGCGTCGCCGTGGCTTCCTTTTGTTGATGCTCTATGTTGTCTTTGTCTGGGCGACGCTCACTTCCTGAGGTCAATCACCATGCCTGTTCATCCCGATACTGCCTGGCACGCCCGCTCCACTGCCGAAGTCCTGCGCCAGATCGAGTCAGATACGGTCCGGGGGTTGACGACGGACGTTGCGCAACACCGCCTTGCCAGCCACGGCCCCAACCGGCTTGCCGAAAAACCGCCCCGTCCCGCGTGGCGCAAGTTCCTCGACCAGTTCAGAAGCCTGCTGATCCTGATCCTGCTCGGTGCTGCCGTGCTGGCAGGCGCGATCGGTGACCTCAAGGATGCCATCGTGATCGCCGTTGTCGTGCTGCTCAACGCCACGCTGGGTTTCTTTCAGGAACATCGTGCCGAAGCGGCGCTGGCGGCCCTCAAGAATATGCTCGCGCCGACGGCGCGCGTGCGGCGCGACGGCGAGGTCCGGCAGATCGATGCTGCCGAACTCGTTCCCGGCGATCTGCTGCTACTTGAAGCGGGCGATCGCATTCCCGCTGACGCGCGAGTGCTGTCGGCGCACAGCGCCGAGGTGGCAGAAGCGGCCTTGACCGGCGAATCGCAGGCTGTCGCCAAGCTGCCCGACACCGTCGATGAAAAGTCGGCGCTGGCGGAACGGCACAACATGGTATTCATGAACACCGTCATGACGCGCGGTCGCCTCGAAGCCATCGTCACCGCCACCGGTATGGGCACCGAGATGGGGCGACTGGCCGGACTGCTTGCCGCCACTTCCGAGAGCGAGACGCCACTACAGCAGCAACTCGACAGCTTGGGAAAACGTCTCGCACTGATCGCCAGCGGCGTGGTTGCTCTGATGTTTGTCTTCGGCCTGATGCGCGGAGATCCGCTGGTGCAGACGGCGATGACCGCCATCGCACTGGCCGTGGCGGCGATTCCCGAAGGTCTGCCGGCGGTGGTAACAGTCACCCTCGCACTCGGCATGCACCGCATGGCCAAGCGCAACGCCATCGTCAAGAAACTTGCGGCCGTCGAGACTTTGGGCTGCACCACTGTGATCTGCTCCGACAAGACCGGTACCTTGACGCTTAACCAGATGACGGCACGGGCGCTCTACTACAACGGACAACGCCATGCCGTCACCGGCGAGGGCTATGGCAGTGAAGGGCGTATCGAGGGTGCAGGTGATGTGCGTCACATCCTGTTGCCGGCGGCACTGTGCGTCGATGCCCGTATCAAGGATGCCCAATTGATCGGCGATCCGACCGAGGGCGCGCTGCTGGCGCTCGCCGCCAAGGCCGGGCTCGATGCCGAGGAGGTGGTCGAACATCTGCCACGCATTGCCGAGATTCCCTTCGATTCGGCCACCAAGTTTATGGCCACCTTCCACCATGAAGGCGACCAGGTGCGGCTGTGCGTCAAAGGCGCACCGGACGTCTTGTTGGCTTTATCCAGTCGCTACCTGAGCAAGGATACGACACTGTCACTTGACGAAGAAGCGCGTGCCCGCTTTGTCGCCGAGAACGAGGCAATGGCCGGGCAAGCTTTACGCGTACTCGTGCTGGCCGGCCGCATCATCCCGGCTGAGCAGTTTGATTCGGCCGGCGACCTGCGGCCTTGGGTGGCAGATCTCACTCTACACGCCCTGGTCGGCATCATTGACCCGCCGCGCGCCGAGGCATGTGCGGCCATCGCCACCTGCCGGCAGGCCGGCATCGAGGTCAAGATGATCACCGGCGACCACCGTATCACGGCTGCGGCGATTGCTTGCGAGTTGGGGCTAGTCGGCGAAGCACATGAGGGCCGCGAACTCGACGGCCTGCGTCAGGACGAAATCGCCGCGCTGGTCGAGAAGAGCGCAGTGTTCGCGCGCGTCGCGCCCGAGCACAAGATGCGAATCGTCGAGGCATTGCAGGCCAAAGGGCATGTCGTGGCGATGACCGGTGATGGTGTAAATGACGCACCGGCACTGAAGAAGGCCGACATCGGTGTCGCGATGGGCATCACCGGCACTGAGGTCACCAAGGAAGCGGCAACGCTTGTGCTCACCGACGACAACTTCGCCTCCATCGTGCGTGCGGTCGAGGAAGGTCGCACCATCTACGACAACATCGTCAAGTTCGTGCGCTTCCAGCTCTCCACCAACATCGGCGCCATCCTCACCGTGCTCGGCGCCCTCCTGCTTGGCTTTGCTACGCCGTTCACGGCGATCCAGATCCTCTGGGTGAACATCATCATGGACGGTCCGCCGGCCATGACACTCGGCGTCGAACCGGCACGGCCGGGCATCATGCAAGAACGTCCGCGCAGCCAAGAAGCCGCCATCCTCTCCGCGCCGCGCCTGTGGCGCATCGGGCTCTATGGTGCAACGATGGCGATAGGTACTCTGGGCGCCTACGCTTGGGCGATGCAGTCCGACGATGCCGCCAAGGCGATGACCCTGGCCTTCACCACCTTTGTGCTATTCCAGTTCTTCAACATCTTTAACGCCCGCGCCGAACAAGGCAGCGCTTTCAATGCACAATTTTTCAGCAACGGCAAGCTGTGGCTCGCCCTGAGTGCCGTCGTCCTCCTCCAGATCGTCGCAGTACATTGGAAGCCGGCGCAAGCCATCTTCGATACAATCGATCTGACACTGAGCGAGTGGATGGTGGCGACCGCTGTAGCATCGACCACTCTCATCCTCGAAGAGGCGCGCAAGCTGCTGTTGCACATGTTTAAGGACACCACGACCGGATAGGGGTAAGTCATGTTTTCGATCTATGGCATCTCGGGGCAAGTTTTCAGCGGCACGCTGGAGGAAATGAATCGCGTGAACGCGCTCGCCAGAGCCAAGGCGGCACGCGCCATAGCCCAGGACGGTGACGAATTAGGCATTGAAGCAACAGTGGGCGCAACTACTCGCTTGCGTGAAGACGTCGTGATGGCCTATCGGTCCATGCTGCCCCAGGATCTCGAACGCGGCCCGTTGTATCACGCCAGTCAGATCATGCAAACCAAGGTCATCAGTGTAAATGCCGGCCACTCGGTCACGGATGCTTGGCGCACCCTGCGCAACCATGCCATCCATCAAGCCCCCGTGATGGATGACGATGCGCGACTGGTCGGCATCGTCAGCGAGCGCGACCTGCTAACCGCGATCAACGTCGATGACGGGCATATCGTCGAATCGCTCGACCGTGTCGTGCGCGACGTGATGAGTACGCCCGTTGTGGCTGCTGTTCCTGTCACGGACATTCGTCGTATCGCGGCGGTTATGATCGATAAAGGCGTGGATGGTGTCCCGATCACGAGCGAGGCAGGACGGTTGATGGGGTTCGTGTCGCGCGGGGATGTTCTTCGTGCTGTGGTCACCGACCCTCCGTTAAGTCTGTGGCGTTGATGCGCTTGCGCAGGAATCAAGAATAAACACGGCGACTGTCAATACTGGGGTAGTCGGGATTGCCCCTGATTACCTGACCCCAACGATTGGTTTTCTCTGCCGTTGCAGTGATCGTCAGGGGTAAGCCGGGGAGTCGTTGTCGCTTGACGCCGATTCTTCGTCCCGGGATAACCTTTCCTCTGGAAGTTTGGAGGCCAGCACCTTGTCCACGCGCTTGCCATCGAGATCGACCACTTCCAGTTCCCAGCCTTGCCAACTCGTCTTGTCACCGGTTTGGGGCAAGCGGCCCAACAGCCACATGACCAAGCCACTGAGGGTGTGGTAACGGTTCTTTTCTTCCTCGGGAACGGATTTCCATTCCAGTCGATCCTTGAGTTCGGGGATGGGGATCAGTCCATCCAGCAGCCAGCTACCGTCTTCACGCTGTACCGCCCAGGCGTCCTCCTGATTGCGCGGTTTGAACTCGCCGGTCACCGCCTCCAGCACGTCCTGTAAGGTCACCAGACCTTGCACCTCGCCATACTCATCCACCACCATGACCATCTGCATGCCCGAGGCGCGGAAGTGGCCGAGCAGATCCATGCCGTTCAGGGTTTCGGGAACGAAGACGGCCGGCTGGAGCTGTGCTGTCAGGTCGGTGTGATTGCCCTTCAGCTTCTGGTTGAGCAGTTGCTTGGCATTGACGATGCCGAGGACGTCATGCAGCCCACCGCGGCAGACCGGGAAACGCGAATGATCGGAAGTGGCAATCCATTCCATGTTCTCCTCGATCGGTCGATCGACATCGAGGTAAATGATGTCGGATCGGGGAATCATCAATGAGCCGATCTGCCGATCGTCGAGCCGGAAGACGTTGCGGACCATCTCGCGTTCGCGATCCTCGATCACCCCTGCCTCCGAGCCTTCCTCGATCATGGCGTGGATTTCTTCTTCGGTAACGCTCTGGCCGGGCTGCTCGCGTTGGCCAAGGAGCTTCAGAATCGCGTCGGTCGAGAACGAAAGCAATTTGACGAAGGGGCGGGTGAACAGGGAAAGAAATTGCATCGGCCGGGCAACCAGTCGGGCAATGCCTTCCGGATTGAACTGGCCGATGCGCTTGGGCACCAGTTCGCCGATCACGATGGAAATATAAGTAATGACAAGCACGACCAAGGCGGTCGCGGCGATGCTGCTGGTCTCCTTCTCCAGACCGAGTTCATGCATCCAGATCGCGAAGGGTTCGGCCAGCACCGCCTCGCCAACGATACCGTTGAGAATGCCAATCGAGGTGATGCCAATCTGAATGGTCGACAAAAACCGCGTTGGTTCATCGTGCAGCTTGATGGCCACAATGGCTGCGCCATCGCCATCTTCCGCCAGCCGAGCGAGCCGGGCACGACGGGCAGTGACGAGGGCAATTTCCGACATGGCAAACAAGCCATTCAGGACAACAAGCGTAATCAATAAAAGGATTTCCATGGGGCAAACTCAGGTGAGAAAAAACAATGGACGAGACAACCTGCGCCGAAATCTGCTTGAGATTGGCGTAGCGGAGGGCTTGTCAGTCAGGGAGTGTGCCGGCGAAACGATGTGCGCCGGCAGCGGATGGGCAGTCGCCGCTAAAGTAGACGAATCCCAAGCGCGGGACTCGTGAGACGCTGCGTCATCAGGGGGATGGAAACTACACATAAAGCGGCACTGTTGTCCAAAACGCATTATGACGTTGGATCGTCCGACGGTGTAGGGTGTGG
>JACDZI010000008.1 GCA_013426785.1 Rhodocyclaceae bacterium
TTTGAAATCCTCAAGGTCTGACAGCATGACAATGAAATCGTTCACTCCAATCAACACTTATTCAGTGTTTCCTTAACATGTATCCCTGTCAAGCCTTGCCTGGTAGCCCCATGTATCACATTGCTAAAAAAAATGGCTGGAAGCTGCCGGATTCCTACGAGGGTTATGCCTTCCTCTCATACGAGAGCGAACCGCTTCCAACAAAATATTTAAGCTCGGCCGAGGTGCTCAAGTTTCGCGACGAGGCATGGCAGAAATATTTTACTAATCCTGCTTACCTTGAGCTGGTCGAGCGCAAATTCGGTTCGCAGGAGCGCAAGAACATCGAGGATATGGCGAGTATTCGCTTGAAGCGCAAGCTGCTGGGAGATTAAGTAGTGATTATTACCCGCACCCCCTTCCGGATTTCTTTTTTTGGTGGCGGCACCGATTACCCGGGCTGGTTTCGCGAGCATGGTGGTGCTGTTCTGGCAACGACGATCGACAAGTATTGCTACATCACCTGCCGTCGTTTGCCGCCGTTTTTCGACCACAAGCATCGCATCGTCTATTCGCATATCGAGAACGTCAATCACAATGACGAAATTCAGCATCCGGCAGTAAAGGCTGTCCTCAACTGGTCGAAAATTGAAGAGGGACTCGAGATTCATCACGATGGCGATCTCCCGGCACGCTCTGGCCTGGGCTCAAGTTCATCGTTCACCGTGGGGTTGCTGAACGCGCTGAAGGGCTTGAATGGCCAGATGGCCAGCAAGGATGGCTTGGCGAGGGACGCAATCCACGTTGAGCAGAATGTGATTGGTGAAAATGTCGGCTCGCAGGATCAGGTTTCCGCAGCCTTTGGTGGCTTCAATCGTATCGAGTTTCACTGCAACGACAGCTTCGATGTGGCACCGGTGATATTGCCCGGCCATCGCCGCGAGGAACTTCGCGATCACCTGATGCTTTGCTTTACCGGGTTTTCCCGGATTGCTTCCGAGGTCGCCAAATCGAAGATCGACAACCTCAAGAACCGCGAAAAAGAACTGAAGCTTATGCGCGCAATGGTCGACGAAGCCATCGCACTCTTGCAGGACCTGCGCGAGCCGATCGAATCGTTCGGCAAATTGCTTGATGCCAGTTGGCAATACAAACGCAGCCTGTCGGATCGCGTGTCTACACCCGAGATCGACCAGATTTATGCGGCAGCCATGGAGGCGGGGGCAATTGGCGGCAAGATTCTTGGTGCCGGTGGCGGCGGTTTCCTGCTGTTGTTCGCAAAACCCGAAAAGCAGGCAGCCATCCGCGAGCGACTGCATAAGCTGATCCATGTTCCTTTCGATTTCGATGATTCCGGAAGCCGCGTGGTTCTTTATCAACCCAACGGACTCTAGATGATGGACAAAGCATCTCGTATTTACGTTGCGGGCCATACCGGGCTGATCGGTTCCGCAGTCATGCACCGCTTGGCTCAGGGTGGTTTTACCAACGTGACTGCCGTGCCTCATAGCGAACTTGAACTGACCGACACCTTGGCGGTCGATCGATTTTTTGATAGCACTCTTCCTGAATATGTCGTGCTGGCGGCCGGGCGCGTCGGCGGTATCGTCGAGAACCAGACCTTCCCGGCCGATTTCATGAACACCAACCTGGCCATTCAGTTGAATGTCTTGCGGGCAGCACACCGTGCCGGGGTAAAGAAACTGATTCTTTTCGCATCCTCGTGCATGTATCCGCGCGCATGTCCCCAGCCGATGGCCGAGACAGCGCTGTTTTCCGGGTATCCGGAGCCGACCAGTCTTGCCTATGCAGTTTCCAAACTGGCCGGCATGCAGATGTGCCTCGCCTACAACCAGCAGTATGGGGAAAAGCGTTTCATTCCGGTGATACCCAACAGTGCGTTCGGCCCTAACGACAACTTCGACCTCAAGTCCGGCCATGTCTTGTCGGCACTGATTCGACGTTTTCATGAGGCCAAAGAGGCCGGTGCGTCGTCGGTCGTGCTGTGGGGCAGTGGCACTCCGCGTCGCGAATTCATTCACGCCGATGATATTGCCGATGCTTGTGTTGCCTTGCTCGAGGGGGATGTCACGCAACTGCAGTTTCCGCTCAACCTTGGGACGGGCAAGGATGTTTCGATTCGCGAACTGGCTGAAACTGTTGCCGGCGTTGTCGGATATACCGGAAAGATCGAGTGGGATACCAGCAAGCCGGATGGTGCTCCGCGCAAGTTGCTCGACAGCAGCCGATTGCTGGCTTTTGGCTGGAAGCCTAAGATCGACTTCACGGAAGGACTCCGTTCTACCTACCGCTGGTATCTCGATCAACTCGCCATAGAGGGAACTGCCGATGAAAAGTGATCTGGTCGATCTGCGCCAAAAAGCCCACTGGGTCTGGCGTGAAACTTTGGCAGTGCACCGCCGCGCGCCGGAAACCCGCCTGGCCTCTTCATTGTCCTCGATCGAAATCTTCGTGGCTTTGTATTATGGTGGGGTGGTACGTTTCGATCCAGCCAACCCACGTGCGGAATCGCGCGATCGCTGCATCATCAGCAAGGGGCATGGCTCGATTTGCATGTATCCGATTCTCGCCGATCTTGGTTTTTTCCCGATGGAAGAACTCCAACACGTCTGCGAGGCGGGCAGTTTCCTCGGCGGCATACCTGATCCGGTCATTCCGGGGTATGAGACCGTCAATGGCTCGCTGGGGCATGGCCTGGGCGTGGCGGCGGGCGTTGCCTTGGGGCTCAAGCGCAAGGGCAGTGACCACAACGTCTTTGTCGTGGCGGGAGATGGCGAATTGCACGAAGGTGCAAATTGGGAAGCCATCATGTTCGCCAACCAACACAAGCTCGACAATCTTCACTTGATCGTTGACGATAACCGCATCAGCATGCTGGGCTACACCGATGATATCGTGTCGCATGGCCCCCTCGCGGCGCGGCTGTCCGCCTTTGGTTGGGATTGTCTCGAGGTCGATGGTCACGATGTCATGGCGGTCCAGTCGGCCTTGTTGCGTCAAAAAGACCAGGCTGAGTGCAGGCCCAAGGCGCTTATCGCCCGCACCCTGAAAGGACATGGCGTTCCCGGCCTGGAAAATGCACCCCTGTCGCACATCATGAATCCCAAGCCCGAGTTGATTGACAGCTTGCTGGAGCAGCAACCATGAATGCCTCCCCGATAAAACCGCTGGCGATGCGCGATGCCATGCTCGACCGCATTTGGCGTGCCATGGCTGCTGACGAGAAAATATTTTTCACCTGTGCCGACTTCGGTTCTCCGGTGCTGGACAAGATCCGTGCGGATTTCCCCGGCCGCTTCGTCAATGTCGGCATCGCCGAGCAGAATCTCATCAACGTGTCGGCCGGTCTTGCGCTCGAAGGCTATACCGTCTTCGCCTATGCCATTGCCCCCTTCATCACCATGCGCTGCTACGAGCAGGTTCGGGTCAGCCTTGCCTTGCTTTCCGAAGTGCGCCCGATGAATGTCAACCTGATTGGTGTCGGCGCGGGCTACAGCTATGTCGTCTCCGGTCCAACCCATCAATGTTATGAAGACATCACCCTGATGCGCGCCATGCCCAACATGCGGGTGCTTTCGCCGGCGGATCATGTATCCGCAGCCGCCTTGTTCGACCGTTGCATTGAAGTTTCCGGGCCTAAATACCTGCGCTTCGATGCCCAGGTCTTGCCTGTCATCTACACTTCAGGTGCGCCTGATGCTTCGCTCGGTTTTCATGTCCATCGCCGCGGCCAGTCAATTGTCTTGTTGGCTACGGGCTACATGCTGCATACGGCGATCAAGGTAGCCCAACTGCTTGCGACGGAAGCTGTCGATGTTGGCGTGATCGACATCATCGAGCTCAACCATTGCAATGGCGACCGTTTGCAGGCGGAATTGGCACCCTATGCGGGCATCGTCTCACTCGAGGAGGGATTCCCCGGTCGTGGCGGCATGGATGCCATGCTGTTCGACTTCATGGCGTGTCGCGGGTTGTCTGGCAAGCTACTGAACATCGGTGTTGGCGGTGGCTATCGTTTTGAACTAGGAACCCGCGCCGAACTGCATGAGCAGGTCGGTATCGGTCCGCAAGCCGTGTTAGCCAAAGTGCGCAACTTTGCTGCCGGCTTGGTCGTTTGATTTTTTCTTCTCGGAGTAGTCATGAAATTTCCATTGATGCGCAACAACATCGCGCGCGAAGATCTCGATGCTGTCATCGAACACCTCAAGCAGGATGACCCGATTCTGACCCATGCCGCCAATGTGCGTGCTTTCGAATCCGAGTGGTCGCAATGGCTTGGGGTCAAATACAGCGTATTCGTGAACTCCGGCGCTTCGGCCAATCTTTTGTCGATGGCCATCCTGAAAATTCGTCATCCCGAAGGTGGCGAAGTCATAGTGCCGCCGCTGACCTGGATTTCCGACGTATCCTCGGTCTTGCAGAATGGTTTTACCCCGGTCTTCGTCGATATCGACCCGCGCACGCTGGGCACGGACAGCAAACAGATCATCGCGAAGCTGACCGACAAGACCCGGGCGGTCTTTCTCAGCCATATCCAGGGCTTCGATGCGCTGACTGACGAACTTATCGATGAACTGAAGCGCCGTAATATCCCGTTGATCGAAGATGTCTGCGAGTCGCATGGCGCTACACATAACGGCGTCAAGGTTGGCAGCATCGGCTGGATGTCGAACTTCTCCTTCTACTATGCCCATCACATGAGCACCATCGAGGGTGGCATGGTCTGCACCAACGACGAGACGGTCTATCAGCAAGCCCGCATGCTGCGTTCCCATGGCATGGTGCGTGAATCCAACAACGATCAACTCAAGGCGGATTACCGTGAGCAGAACCCGGAATTGAACCCGGAATTCATCTTCGCTTACGCAGCCTACAACATGCGTAATACCGAGATCGGCGGCATCATGGGGCGCAGTCAACTGAAGCGTCTCGATTACAACTGCGAGCGCCGGACCCACAACCTCAAGCGCTTTTTGAGCAAGATCGACGCCAACAAATACCGTACCGACTTCAAGCTCGAAGGTTCCAGCAACTATGCCTTCAACCTGATCCTCAAGGAAGCGGACAATGAATTGGTCCAGCGCCTGATGCAAAAGATGCGTGATTCTGGCGTCGAATTCCGTCGCGGCAGCGCCGGTGGCGGCAATCAGCTACGCCAGCCTTATCTGAAGGGCATTGTGCCTGCGGACTATCACACGCAGTTCCCGGAAACCGAGCACATCCATTTCTATGGTTTCTACATCGGCAATTTCCCGGATCTGAAGGATGAAGAAGTGGACGAACTCTGCCGCATCCTGAATTCGGTCGCCTGACTTTTCAGATGCCTGATACCGGCGTGACTTCGGCAATCGTCCTGGCAGGCGGCTTGGGTACGCGCCTGCGTAGCACCGTGCCTGACCTGCCCAAGCCGATGGCTCCGATCAACGGCCGTCCATTTCTGGAGCACCAACTCGACTACTGGATAGCTCAGGGAATCAGTGAGTTTGCCTTGTCAGTGGGTTACCGGCGACAGGACATCATCGGCCATTTCGGCATTGCTTACCGCAACGCTGCAATACGCTATGCGGTTGAAGAAGAGCCGCTGGGTACTGGCGGAGGGCTGCTGCTGGCGTCCGCCGCACTGCCGTCGGATCGCCCCTTTCTGGTGTTGAACGGTGATACCTTCTTTGAGGTTCCCTTGGCAGAGCTGACGGATTTCCATCGCCGCAATGAATCCGATTGGACATTTTCCCTCTTCCGTACCGTCGAGTCGGGGCGCTACATGGGCATGCAGGTAGCGCAGGATGGGCGTATCGAATCCCTGCGTTCCGGTACGGCAGGCAAGCCAGGGCTACTCGCCAATGGCGGGGTTTACCTCGTCGAACCACGAACCATCTCTGCCAGTGGATATGCGGCGGGCAACAAAGCCTCGCTCGAAGACGACATTCTGACCAGTTTGCAGGCCAAAGGCAGCCGATTGTTTGGCCTGGAATGCCCCGGCCGTTTCATCGATATTGGCATTCCACAAGATTTTCACCGTGCCGGCGAACTACTCGCTGCTTGATACACCATGACCGCTACCACGATTCTCAATTCAAACCTGCAAGCTTCCATCGCCGCGAAACACGAGTTCATGGAGGATGCAGAGCAACTCGCTAATTTCGAGCGCGCCGCCGATGAGGTGGTCCGACGTTACAAAGCGGGCGGACGTCTGTACATCGCCGGTAACGGCGGTTCGGCCGCCGATGCGCAACATTTGGCGGCTGAGTTTGTCAGCAAACTGGCGCGCGACCGTGCGCCCCTGCCAGCCGAGGCGCTGACGGTCGACTCGTCCATTCTTACCGCCATCGGCAACGATTACGGTTACGACGAGTTGTTTGCCCGCCAGGTAGCCGGCAAGATGACGGTCAGCGACATTTTTCTTGGCATTACCACCTCCGGTCGTTCGCCCAACATACTGCGCGCACTCCAGGTTTGTCGCGAACGGAATATCCCCACCATCGTCTTTACTGGCCATGACGGTGGGCCTGCCAAGGCCTTGGCAGACCATTGCATCATCGCGCCGGGCAAGACTACGGCAACAATCCAGGAAGTCCACATCGTGCTTGCTCACTCTTTGTGCGAGTGCGTCGAGAAAGCAATCTTCAATTAATCACAATCCATTCATAAAAGGAGACATCATCATGGCTTACAACATCCTCGTCACCGGCGGTGCCGGTTACCTCGGTTCGATCATGGTGCCTGACCTGCTGGCTGCCGGTCACAAGGTGACCGTGCTTGACAACTTTATGTTCAAGCAGACCAGCTTGAACCACTGTGCGTACCATCCCAACTTCAATGTCGTGAAAGGTGATATCCGCACCGAGGCCACGATGGCACCGCTGCTTAAAGGGGCAGACATCGTCATTCCGCTGGCCGCACTGGTTGGTGCCCCCTTGTGCAGTCTTGATCCGATTGGAGCCACTTCCACCAACCACGACGCCATCACCCTGATGTTGAAGCTGCTGTCGAAGCAGCAGATCGTGCTGATGCCGACCACCAACAGCGCCTACGGCACGGGCGACGAAAATAATTTCTGTACCGAAGAATCCCCCCTCCGTCCGATTTCCCAGTACGCAATCGAAAAAGTAGGAATCGAAAAAGAGTTGATGCAGCGCGAGAATGCCATTAGCTTCCGGCTCGCCACCGTGTTTGGCATGTCGCCGCGCATGCGTATCGACCTGCTGGTTAACGACTTCACCTATCGTGCCGTCTATGACCGTTTTGTCGTGCTTTTCGAAAGCCAGTTCAAGCGCAACTATGTTCACGTTCGTGACGTTTCCCGTGCCTTCCAGCATGCGATCAACAATTACGACAAGATGAAGGGCCAGATATACAACGTCGGTTTGTCCGATGCCAACGTCTCCAAGAAGGAACTCTGCGAGCGAATTCACAAGCAGTTGCCCGATTTCACTTATCTCGATGCACCAGTTGGCAAAGATCCGGATCAGCGGAACTACATCGTCTCGAACGACAAGATCGAAGCCACCGGTTTCAAACCGGAGTTCTCTCTGGATCGCGGTATCGGCGAGCTGATCAAGGGCTACAGGATGATCCGTAATACACGTTACGGAAACGTCTGATTGTTCCTGTTTAAGAAAGGCAATTTCATGTTATTGAGGCAGACCAGAATTTCAAGAGTGGTTTTCTTGAGCGTTCTCGTTGCCTCAAGTGGTGTTGGGTGGTGGGTGTTCAGTCGCGGGCAACTCACATTCGCCGACCTGGAAGTTTTGCTGCGTCTTTATCCCAGTATTGCGCCGTTGGCTTTCGTGTTTGCACACATTTTGGCTGCAGTCTTGTTTTTGCCATGCTCCCCCTTCACCTTTATTGCTGGATTGCTGTGGCCGTTGGAAGAGGCTTTACCCTTATCGATTACTGCGGCATTAGTGGCTACGGCGATAACTTTTCTAATTGGTCGTTTTTTCCGCCCAGCGAATCTGCTGTCTGAAATCGAGCATTCTCCGGTGCGTAGGCTGCTTGCCTTTACTTCCCGTCATGACTGGAAGATTGTGGCGTTGACATTCTTGAATCCGGCAATGCCGTCCGCAACCCTGGGTTATGTATTCGGTATGTCAAAAATATCGCTGTCGCGTTTCCTGGTTAGTGCTCTGATTGCGATGCTTCCGCTGCAGTTGGCATTGGTGACCTTGGGGGGCGCAGCGAGAAGTGCATTGCTGATCAAGGTATGGATGGCTTCTGGCGTACTTTTGTTAGTGGCAGGACTGGCGGTGGGGGTCTGGTTACTCGTCAAGCGTAAGGCCGGGGAAAATATGGAAGAGGTTTATGGAGAAAATCGTGAGTGAACTTATACGCAAACCTCTGCCACTTGTTTCGGTAGTCCTCTCGTTCTACAACGAGGCAACAATACTCAACGAACTGGTCAGTCGCCTGCGGAATGTCATGCGCGGGGAAATCGAGCGCATCACCATCAGTGGTTATGAACTGATATTCGTGAATGATGCCTCGAACGATAACTCGCTAGAGATATTGAAAGCGGAACTTGCGACAGGGCAGGACCTTGTCGTGGTCGATATGTCGAATAACTTCGGAGTTTCCGAGTGCGTACTGGCAGGCATGCAAATTTCAAAAGGTGATCTAGTTGTTTATTTGGATGCCGACTTGCAGGATCCGCCCGAGGTCATACCAGAATTAATCGAGAAGTGGCATGCCGATCCGGATGTGGAGGTGGTTTACACGACTCGCTTGAGTCGTGCAGGAGAGCATCCACTCAAGCTGCTGATCACCCATCTTGGGTACAAGTTTATCAATTGGACATCCGAGATCAAATTCCCGTTGAACTCGGGTGACTTCAAGCTCTTGTCACGTCGGGTCGTAACTGAATTACTTCAGATCAAGGAAAAGAAACCTTATCTGCGGGGCCTCGTTTCATGGATTGGATTTAAACAGTCACAGGTCTTTTATCATCGTGCCGAACGACATGACGGTCGTGAAAACACTAAGCGGCCTGCTTTCAGTACAAGGGTGATCAAGTATGCGCTTGATTCTGCCATCATTTCATTTTCAGATACCCCGCTTAAAGCCAGCCTGCTCATCGGGTTCCTGATTTCTTTGGCCTCGATTCTTTACATTGGGGTAGTCTTGGTGCAGAAACTCATGGGTGTCTCAGTCCCGGGCCTGTCCGCAGTTATGGCGGCAGTCCTTCTGCTCGGAGGCATGAATCTGTTCATGATCGGGATCATGGGATTGTATGTAAATATCATTTTTCTAAACTCTCGCGAGCGCCCAGATTACATCATCAGCAAAGTGTATTCGTTTGACAACAGACGAATTCCCTGACGCAGTAGAGGTTGGCTGATTTGTCAAAAAGTGGTGCGTGGTTTCCGTGAAAACTAGGCATGACAAGCATCGTACATTACTGGGGTAGGCGAGACACGGTGCGGGCCGACGCTTTCCGCTTGTCTATTGGCGTCTCCATTGTTATCGGGGGCGTCATCGGTTGGGGCCTGATGCCAGAGCCACGGGCGATCGATGGCGCGTTGGTGCTTTCGGGGATGATCAAATACCCGCCGGGTAGCATTCAGGGGATTTACTTCCACAACGTCTGGACCTTCATTCACCAGATACTCTCGATTCCCCTCGCACTCGGGGGTGACCAGGCGGCAGTGGCGAATACGTTCAACGCGCTCTTGGGTGCCGTGATGTTCACGGGATTGGCACTGGTTACCCTTGCCTTGACCGAAAGTATCGTTTTGGCGGTGACCTCGCCTCTACTGATCATGTTCAGCAACTTCTGGCTGGTGTGGTCTGACTATCCGATCCTGTTCTTCGCCAGTCACAGCTATGGCCAACTCGGACTTGCTGCATGTGTTCTGTCGATCGGCTTGTTGGGTAACGGCCGTCCCTTTGCTGCAGGAGTCGTTGCCGGGATTCTGCCGTCGGTTCATTCCGTCTGGGGTGGTTGGACGATAGCCATCATTCTTGCTGCCGGCGGATTACTCAATACCTATTTCTGCGTGTCTCGGAAGCAACTCGCGGCCGGTGTTGCTACCGGGCTCGCAGTGTCGGCGGTAAGTTTTGGATGGTTTGTGCGTCAGCGATTATCGATTCCATCCGGCGGCGATCCGGCATTATTACAACTGTGGATGGATCTCTGGGAGCATCATCGCAGTCTGCCCTATAAGCCACGTACGATATTTTTGACCTCACTTTTTATGTGTGGGGCCTGGATGCTATTTGATGCCGCCAAGCGCGCGGGACGAATCCGGGTTGCAGGCATGACAATCATGCTCTTCGTTACTGCGGCGGCTGCTCAAGTGCTATACGAACTCGCTCACCATGCGGGCCGTTATCTTCCCGATCTCGTAGTCAATGCAATGCCTGGACGGCTTGTCAATTTGCACTTTCTCCTTGCCTACCCTGCCCTACTTGCTCTGATGGCGGCACGGACATCAACCATATTGCCGCTGGCGGTGTCACTTCCGATAATGGCATTTGATAGGAAATTGTTTCATGCCGGATATTTGTTCTTGGTTCTATTTTTCGGGGCAATTCACTTTTCTGAATTGAAAGGGCGACTGAATCGATTCGCGTGTGTGCGTGCCTGGCGTGAATCCCCGCCTCCCGTCAATCGAATTGTCACAGCTATAGGAATCATCGGCGTGGTCTGGTCTGCGATTGTTGTGCGCGGCATGATGGCTACCCCAGAAGCCTATTGCACAAACGAGGTTATCGACGACTGCCGTGCTCCTGCGATCTTTCAACAGTTGTCCGGCACGGCCATCAAAGGGTTAGTAGCGGCCCCCGCAGGCCTGGCCCTGACAATGCACCGACATGGACATCAACCGGTAATCGCCGGTGCGAGCGGCCTAGACTTTGTCGCCTACCTTCCCGGAACGGTAACGAGTATGCGAGACATGCTTGAGGCTGTATATGGCATAGATTTCGCTAATCCGTCAGAGGAGATCAGGGGCAAGCCATATTTGCTCCCAGGTCAGGGAAAGCGCCATTGGGCTAGTCTCACAAGCACCGACTGGGAAAAACTGTCCGATCGCTTTTGCATCGGGGCGGTACTCGTACCTGAAGACTGGCAGATCAACTTGCTTCCAACTGTCGACGGGAACCAGATAACACTGTATGTGTTTCCCTGGTTACTCCCATCGAGATGTATGGTGGCTGACCACCCATCGGAGTCTTCTCTTTGAGCGAATACACCTACCTGCGTCGCCAGTTTCTCATGAACGGTCGCGAGCCTCCTTGGACCTTATTCAGCCACATCTATCCTAATTTATCTTCCAGATTGCGCGGGTTTTCGAACAATAATTGGACAGCGCGAGATTTTGATAGAGTAGACCATCAACAATCAAGAACAGAGGAAAAATCGGATATGAACAGCGCCTCGGTATTTCAGTCGCTGGCGATTTATACAGCCAAGGTTGTCATTGCCTCGGTTCTTTTCGTTTCAATCGTCGCCTCGGCATTTAATCCCATCCGGTTTGCAGGCGAGGTGCGGACTGGAGCAAAGGCGTGGGTGTCAGAATCCCTCGTTGCGCATGGATTCGCCTATTCCGTATTGATAGCAAAAGGGGACCCTGAAGCTGCTGCAGAAATCGCAAGGTACCTTGAATATTTGCGCGAATACAAGGCGGCGGTTGCTGCATGGGAGGCAGCAGCGGTGATTCATACCCGTTCCAAGCAGCCACTGTCGCAAGATGAGATTGCAAAGAATATCGACCGCCTCCAGTCGATAGATCGGCACTGACTTTGATGTTCTTGTGGCCATGACCGGCACTCAAAACGATACCAACACTCAATCGGTTGGCTGGCGGGATGGATTTGCCGTATTGGTTATCGTAGCCGTGCTGCTATTTATCTATTGGCCCGCGTTGATTCACGAGTTTGGCTTTCATAATGACTATCGTGTCCGGGACGTTCTTGACTATTCATTCGATACGTCAAGCTGGCGGGGCATGCTGAAACACCTGGAGTCGATGCATTTGCTGTATATCGGGCGCCCGGTCAATGCGATTGCATTTAATCTTCATCAGTCGCTATTCCATACTGTCGCCGATTTCACCCTCGGTCGACTGGCCACTTTGGTGCTTACCATTGGGCTAGCGCTCGCTCTGTTCCTTTTCTTGCGGCTGCAACTACAGGTTTCGCGGGTTCATGCTGTTGCGTTGTCTATTGCAACGTACGCGTTGCCAAGTTTTCAGCTTTACATCAGCTGGGTAGCGAATTTTGTTCCTGGCACGTTGAACATAGCAGTCTCGGTCACCGCTTTTCACTGTGCACATGCGGCGTGGGTACGTTCTCCGGCTTTGCTGTCGCGAAAAAACTGGTTGTGGGTCGCCGCGGCGTTCATGCTGCTGGAAGTGGCAATGCTCAATTACCCACCGACAGCATTTTTCCTACTTTTCTATCTCTTCTTATTCGTCGCCTATAGTCCTGCACCACTACCGGAGGTCAAAACCTTTTCCAAGCGCATCCTTGCCTTGAGTGTTGTGTCGCTCGGGGCTTATTTTGTTATTTACAAGCTCATTTACTTCCCCTGGATGCAAGGTTTTTGGGGCGCAGAGTTCAAGACTTACGATGCAAACACCTACGCCTTTTCTTTGTTGTCGAATGAGACACCTATTCGATTGGTCGCAGACCTGTTCCGATTTGGTCTGCTTGCGTGGATGCCTGCAAATAACCAAATCAGCTACCCGATTATTAATGGCATGATCGTCATTCTTGGCGCGCTGATCTGGATATGTCTGCCCACCGAAAGGAATCAAGGAAAATCTGTTCTGGAAAGTGCTACCGAAGGAGATGCGCGGCTGCACCTGATGTTATACGCGGCACTCCTCTGCATTGCACCATTCCTGATATCACCGAAAAGCTTTGTTGCTTATCGGGTGCAAGCGCCGTGGTTCGCCATGTTCGCGGTGATCGTTGTTGCAGCGTATTTAAGGGTTGCGCGACTGGTTGGGGTGTTGTTGGCGCGACCTTATGCCGCTACGCTTGGTATCGTCATCGTGATGGTAATGTTGATAGCCTCGGCCCGGAGCATGGTTGACGCGACCGTGGCAAATGCAACAACGGAACTGAACGTTTTTAAGAAAGAATTGGCTCAGTTGCCAAAAGTTGTGAAGAAGGAAAAGATCAAGATACTGGTTGTGCTACCACGCCGGTACGCCTTGTTTGTTGATTACCCCCTCCAGCTCGACCTCGCCTATACCGCGACAAATTACTCCGGGCTGATGTACGGAATTATTCATATGATTGCAGAGGAACAGGAAATTTCCAGAACCCGCTATCAATGGGACCAGGAAGCGTCCCCAGATAAATATGTGCTTGAATCGGCAGATATCGTAATTGACCTCAGAAATGAAAGCAAGTGCTATGGGGTATGTGGCGACCCATAACCCATCAAAATCATGATACCTAGAGAATGGAAGTTGGGAACATGTATGCTGCCTGTCGCTGCATACATATTAGTGCTACTCTCGCTCGGGCCAGCTATAAGTTGGGTGCATCCGGAAATTCAGATCATCGATTTCTTCATTACTCATACGAATGCACCTTGGTATCAGTTGATATTTAACTATGAGCATCTGGAGTTTGCACCACGCTTTACGCGTCCGCTTTCATCTCTTTTTCAAGTACTTGACTCCTACATTCGTTTGTCACTGCCTAAGGGCATGTATAGCTATTCACAGAGCTGGTCGCTAACTTGGGCGTTCTCCCTGATTCTCAATCCCCTGCTGATGTACCGCCTTGTTTTTCTCTGGACCGGCGATAGGCTGATAGCGTTATTCGCATTCTGCTTGTACTTGTTGTCGCCAACAAATCTATCTTCTGCGGTAATGTTTTTCAGGCCAGGTAAAGTGTTGGCACAGTTCTTTCTGTTGCTTGTGCTTGATATGGCCTCCAGATATGTGATTAAGCGTGAGACTTCACTGAAGCGCCTGATGGTCATTGGATGCGTAGTATTCCTGGGAATAATGTCTGATGAGGGAGGCTGGTTTTCTTTACCCGCAGTCTTCCTTTTGTTCCTGATTTTCTATCGAGATAAAGCGGCAAGCGTGCTAGGAATTCTGGTTGTTGCGAGCCTGCTCGCAGCAGCGCATTATTTTTGGATTCTCCCCTCTGTCTCAGCAGCTATATGGGGTGGTAATCAGCAGTTGGGTGACTACTTTATTTTGAAAGATATCACACACTCTGCTACCCCTGTAGATACTCTCATTTTGCTATTGCATCGTTTCTCCAAGGCATTCGCTGCGCATATATTCATATTCCCGAAGGATACGTTTGCGCTGTTCATAACAAACCCAGGGCTTGGTGGGTGGTGGCAACTGCTCTTTATTGTTAATGCTGGCATTTCAGCTTTCATGTTAATCTGTGCAGTATATGTGCTGAAAAAAGATCTCTTGTCAAAAAGTTACGTATTTATTTATTTCTTTCTGTGTTTTATTGGTGGCGTTATATTTCACTCACTATTGATGGTGATTGTCGGTAATCAAGTATTCGGCCCTTATTACTATGGGGGGTTTATTAGCATCTATTTGTTACTTTGTTACGCATGGTTGTGGAAAATGGTTTTTACATTAGCTGAAGGCCCCGGCCTTAATGGTCGATTGAATGCTCTCAGTTTACTGTCGGTAGTAGTGATGATGATTGCCCAGTTTCACACCTTCCAGGCGACAAATATTTTGGTTAAAGATGTTCATTACTATCATCCTGCTTCTGTAATATATAGAGAGTACTTTGCCAATCAACTGGATCGCTTCTCTGTGAGTGAACCTTTCACAGAACAGCAAAAGGATCTGATTGAGCGCTTCTATTCGATGCGCGGGAATTGCATCGATCTCCCTGTCGAATTGCTGTGGCATGCGACCAATGTCAGAGCGCTGCAAGGGTACGGGTTTCCACCTGGCGACAAAACTATGACAGTTTGCAAATAAGACGAAAGTTGAAAGAGTTGTATTTTATTCGTACATGAGTAAGGGGTAAGCAATGCGGATTGTAAAGTCAATATATGCATTAGTCTTATTGTTAGCAATTGGCTTTATTGCATATTTCGGAGTTCAATCCCTGGCTTATCGAACCAACTATTTCGGCTATCTCGGAGCTAACCTTCTGGTTCTTTCAGCAATAGTGGCACTCCTGATTGGAGTTCTTGGAGGGAGGGCGATTCTCTGGTTGGTCAGTGATGGCTATGAACGTACTCTTTTGACACTTTGTGCCGCCATTGCTTTCTTTGGATATATAAATGTCTATAATATTGTTTTTCCGATATCTCTCGAACGATCTTTTTCTGTGCGAATCATGATCAACCTTGCACAGGCGCCTTCGATGACGCTATCTCAAGAGGATTTAGAAAAGCGACAGCCTGCAAGTCGGGTCTATGGACTTAGATATAAGGAAATGCTTGGATCAGGGCTGGCAACGATGAATGAGCAAGGTTATTTGACACTCACGACCAAAGGCTGGCTTATCAGTCAGCTTTACCTTGGGTTGGCAAATGTCTTGGGCTATAAAAATGATTTCTCGTGTCCGGCCATGGAAAATTGTGGTGACCGTGGAAATAACGAATAGCGTCGTCGTAACCAGATGTACGCAGCAGGAAAAGTGATAAGCGGGCAAGCCTTTCTCCGAAATGCGCTGCTTAACTTTGCCGGTCAAGCTGCGCCACTCTTGGCGGCTGTGGTGGCGATACCGTCCCTGCTCACCTTGCTTGGTGCTGAACGCTTTGGAATCCTTGCGCTTGCTTGGGGGGTGCTCGGCTACTTTGGTCTGTTTGATCTGGGCCTTGGGCGCGCGCTGACTCAGCGCGTGGCTGCATTTGTTGGACGTGGAGAACTCAGCGGCCTTCCTACGTTGATCTCAACGGCACTAACGATCATGGCTGCCGTCGGTGTTGTCGGATTGATAGTTGTGTACATTATGACGCCGTGGCTGGCATACAGTGCCCTGCGCATCACGCCGGACCTCGTTTCCGAAACGATTGCATCCTTTCACCTGATTGCCTTCGCTATTCCGCTGTTGGTCATCACTGCGGGCCTGCGCGGCGTCCTCGAGGGCCTCGGAATGTTCGGGCCTCTCAATGTCATTCGGGTTCCGCTTGGTATCCTAACCTTTGTTGCACCGCTGGGGATTGCCCACCATACGACCGATCTGTCGTGGATGGTCGGCATCCTGCTCATACTGCGCGCGGCATCCCTCGCAGCCCATTTTGCCTATTGTTGGCGAGCGATACCGGGTTTGCGCATTTTCAAACAGATCGATTCGTGTCAGGTAGGCCCATTGTTTCGTTTCGGTGGCTGGATGACTATCTCAAACATTCTTGGCCCGTTGATGGTTTATTCCGACCGTTTCCTGATCGGTGCATTGCTTTCCTTGGCAGCGGTTACCTATTATGTCGTGCCCTATGAAATCATCACCAAGCTTTGGATCATTCCGGGGGCCGTGGTGTCCGTGCTTTTCCCGGGTTTTGCAGGGGCGCTTGCCAGTAGGTCGGAGAGCATGGCACGACTTTATGGCTGGGGAATCAAGGCCATTTTCCTCGGCATCGTCCCGATAACGCTGCTGTTCGCGTATCTGGCCCCAGAGTTTCTTCCTTTGTGGATCGGGCAGTCTGTTTCTGCGGAGGCGGCGCGAGTGGCCCAATGGCTTGCGCTGGGCGTTCTCGTCAACAGCTTTGCACAGGTGTCGTTCGCCCTCCTGCAGGGTGCCGGTCGGCCTGATATCACCGCCAAGCTGCATTTGCTCGAACTTCCCGTGTATTTCGCTCTCATGTACGGGCTAACGAAGCTTTTCGGAATCGAAGGGGCGGCAATTGCATGGACCGCGCGCGCGCTTTTGGACGCATTACTGTTGGCCTTGACAGCGCGCCGGGTGGCCGTTCTTCACGGCAGCTTGCTACGATTCTCTGTCGCTTTGGTCTATCTGGCACTATTCGCGTTCTGGGCGCTGATTGCCACCAGTATGGCCATGCGGATTGTCAGCTTGGCTATCGCCGCCACTTTCTTTGTTCCTGTCGCATGGTATGCAGTTTTAAATCCACAGGATCGAGCTCATACCATCGCTTGGTTACGAACTACTTTACTCAATTGAGAAAATACGTAGGAATGAACCAGAACAGCACTGACATTCATCTGGAAACGGTATCAACATGCCCGCTGTGCAGGAGTGTCGGGGTAGTGCTGTACGAAGGCCTCGACGATCGCCTGTTCAGTAGCGGAGGGACGTGGACCTTCTACCGCTGCACTGAGACACGGTGCGGCCTGCTGTGGCTGAATCCTCGACCAGTCCGTGAGGATATTGCTAAGGCCTACGCCGATTACTATACCCATTCGCCTCGGCCAACTGCTCAGACCCTGCCTCGCCGCCTCTACGAATGGCTTGTCCTAGGGTACGCATCCGCACGTTACGCACCGGTCCTGCCCTTGACCACGCGATTGCAACGCTATGCAGGTTGGTCTCTACGTTTTTTTCCTGGAAAGCGTGCCATCGTGGATTACATGGCGGGTCACCTGAATGTGCCCAACTGTGGTCGATTGCTGGAAATTGGCTGCGGTAGTGGCGATGCACTGTCATTCATGAGGACATTGGGTTGGGAGGCCTGCGGCGTTGAGGTGGATCCAGCGGCGGCTGCAGCGGCTCAGGCGAGAGGTTTGGACGTGCGGGCGAGTACGATCGAGGAACAGCGATTTCCTTCCGGGTCATTTGACGCGATTGTCATAAACCATGTGATCGAGCATTTGCATGATCCGCTGGCAATGCTGGCAGAGTGCCGCAGGCTGCTTCGGGCAGATGGGCGACTTGTGCTCGTGACACCGAATACATCCAGCCTTTGGCACCGGATGTTCGGCGCAGCGTGGATGCATTTGGATCCGCCGCGACATCTGCAACTGTTTAGCCCGAAAGCATTACAACAACTGGTTGAGTCTGCAGGCTTTGTGGTTAACCGTTGCCATACGTCCATCCGGGACGCGGACGGCGTTTATGTTGGCAGCCAGGCCATCAGAAAAACCGGTCAACATCGGATGGAGGCTGTTGTGACCGGGCGAGCCCGTCTGGTTGCACTAGCAATGCAGCTTCTTGAGGCAGCAGTCTGCCTGGTCGATCAGCAGGCAGGAGAGGAGATCGTTCTGGTTGCGGAGAGGCGGTGACAGATGATGATGCGAGATAGTTTGACAATCGCGGTTATCGTCGTTAATTACAATAGCGGGACGATGTTGGCGCGTTGCCTGGATGCCTTGTCTAAACAGAATTGGACCAAATTCAGAACCATCGTTGTCGATAACGCCAGCTCGGATGGTTCGGCTGATGTGGCAGAAAAACTCGGTCCTCGCGTTCAGCTGATTCGCGCTGGAAGTAATCTTGGATTCGCCGCCGGCAACAATTTGGCATTGAGGTCAGCTAGGGATTGCGACTGGATCGCGCTACTTAATCCAGATGCTTTTCCGGCCCCCAACTGGATCGAATGTCTGGTTGCGACCGTGGAGGCGCATCCAGACTTTCAGTTTTTCGGCTGTCTTATGCGTGCGGCGGATGCGCCGGGCCTGCTCGATGGTACAGGTGACGTTTACCATGTAAGCGGATTTTCCTGGCGCCGTGACCATGGCATTGCCATCGAATACGCTCATGTCGTGCCAGGCGAGATTTTCGGACCATGCGCTGCTGCAGCGCTTTATTCGCGACCTGCGCTCGACGAAGTTGGAGGTTTTGACGAAAGCTACTTTTGTTACCACGAGGATGTTGACCTCGCGTTCCGCCTTCGCTTACGGGGCTACCGGTGCTGGTACGAACCCACTGCGATCGTTGATCATATCGGTTCAGGAATTTCCGGGAAGCGTAGTAGTTTCTCGACTTACTATGGCCATCGCAATTTAGTCTGGACGTTTGTCAAGAACATGCCTTTAGCGTTGCTGCTATGCCTACTCCCTCTACATTTGATTTTTACGATGATTAGCTTTGTCGTCTGTGCTCTTCGGGGACAGGCGGGGATATTGTTCAAGGCCAAGCTCGAAGCGATCAAGGGGCTTAGTGCCGTGTGGCATTCGCGCAAGCCTATCCAGGCGACGCGCAAAATAAGTAGCATTGCACTACTCTCTGTCATGTCCTTGCGGTTGCGGTGATGTCCTCATCTATGAAAGAGGTAGTGCTGTGATTGCCGTTTCTATCGTAAGCCACGGCCATGGCGAGATGGTACAAAGCCTTGTTTCACAGCTGCGAGAATGCCCGGAGGTTACGCAGGTTGTTATAACGCGAAATATTCCTGAAGCATCCCTTTTTTTTGCTGATGACTTGGTGCAGATTGACGACAACCCCATCCCGAAGGGATTCGGTGCAAACCACAATAGCGCGTTTCGGTTATGTCGTACCTCGTATTTCTGTGTCTTAAACCCGGATATCCAGTTGCAACGCAATCCGTTTCCTACATTGCTGGATTGCCTGGAGAAGCAGAATGCCGCGCTAGCAGCACCGCTTATCATTTCGCCTAGTGGCGCGGTAGAGGATAGCGTCCGGCGTTTCCCCACGGCGTATTCATTGTTGCTCAAGGCAATTGGTGGGCCGGACGGAAGTTATCTGATAAAAGAAGGTCAGCCGCCAGTCTTTCCTGATTGGGTAGCTGGGATGTTCATGTTGTTCAAGGCGCGTGATTTTGATCATGTCGATGGCTTCGACGAACGGTACTTCCTCTATTATGAAGATGTGGATATTTGCAGACGCATTTCACGGGCGGGTATGAAAATTGTTGCATGCCCTTCGGTGATCGCGATTCACAATGCGCGCCGAGCCAGCCACCGGAACATACGTCACCTGCGCTGGCACTTGGCGAGTATGGTGCGCTTCTTGTGGACTGCTAGGTGATGTGCGCACAGATTAACCATAAATCACCAGGTTGTTTGCTGACCGAGTTCCAAAATCTTCGCCCCGCACTTTTTTTGGATCGCGACGGGGTAATCAATGCCGAGAAAAACTATGTTCATTGTGCAGAGGATTTCGAGTTTATCGATGGGATATTTGATTTGTGCCGTGCAGCGGCCGGAAGATGTATGCCCATTGTGGTAGTTACCAACCAGGCTGGCATTGGTCGAGGCTACTATTCCGAAGTGCAGTTTGAAACCCTGACAGACTGGATGCGTGGAGTATTTGCTGCCGAGGGTGTGCCAGTTGCAGCCGTGTATTTTTGTCCTTATCACCCTGAGCATGGAGTGGGCGAATACCGTAAGGAGTCGTTCGACCGCAAGCCCCACCCTGGAATGATCCTTCGCGCACGCGATGACCTTGGGCTTGACTTAAGGAGTTCAGTACTGATCGGCGACAAGAGTTCAGATATTGCCGCGGCAAAATCGGCGGGGGTTGGACTGACCCTTCGGTTAGGACACGACGATGCACCACCAGCGCCAGACTTTGTCGTCGGCTCGCTCAATGAGGCACTTGACCTGTTGAGCCAAAGGAATTGGCGATGACCGAACGTGTCGATGCGCTAGTCGTTGGTGCCGGGGTTGTCGGGCTTGCCTGTGCGCGGGCATTGGCGCGAATGGGGCGCGAAGTGATCATCCTGGAGCGTCATGATGCCTTCGGAGCAGAAACCAGCGCGCGCAATAGCGAGGTCATCCATGCCGGCATCTACTATCCGGCAGGCTCACTCAAGGCGCGTCTTTGCGTCAGTGGCCGTGAGCAGTTGTATGCATTTTGCCAAGAATACGGGGTTAACCATCGGCGTTGTGGCAAGTTGATTGTGGCAACTGCACCGGAGCAGGAAAGCAAACTTGCAGAGATACAGGAGCGCGCGCTGCGCAACGGGGTGGGAGACATGCGGCGGTTGTCGGCGGCCGAAGCGCATGCCCTGGAGCCGGCACTATCCTGTAGGGCTGCGCTCCTCTCTGCCTCTACAGGCATTGTCGATAGCCATGGTCTCATGCTTGCTCTGCTTGGGGATGCGGAGAGACACGGTGCCGTACTGGCCTTGCAGAGCCCGATGATTTCTGCCGTGGCAGGCCGGGACGGAATTGAGGTGGAGATTGGTGGTGCGTCACCGATGAGGGTGCGGGCCTCATTATTGATTAATTCGGCGGGCCTCTCCGCGCCGGCGATGGCTAGCAGAATCGACGGGTTGGGATCTGACAAAGTTCCTCAGTCGTATCTGGCCAAGGGAAATTACTTCATGCTGTCGGGCAAGAGCCCGTTTTCTCGTCTGGTGTATCCGGTACCGGAACCTGGCGGGCTCGGCGTACATTTGACGCTCGACTTGGGCGGGCAGGCACGCTTTGGCCCGGATGTCGAGTGGGTCGATGAAATTGACTACTCCGTCAGCCCGGAGCGCGGCCAGCGTTTTTACGGCGCGATACGCAAGTATTGGCCGGATCTTCAAGATCAGGCTTTGCAGCCGGCTTATGCCGGCATGCGACCGAAGATTGTCGGGCCGGGGGAGCCTGACGCCGATTTCTGCATCCAGGGACCGGCTGATCATGGGGTACCCGGTCTCATTAACCTGTTTGGAATCGAATCGCCGGGCCTGACCTCCTGTCTGGCGATTGCCGATCTTGTTTGCGAAAATCTATTGCTCCATCAGTGACGACTGAACCAGCCATTAGCAGAGGTGTTCTTGTTACAGGCGGCGCAGGTTTCATTGGCCAGCGATTGCTTCAACCGGGTGTGCGCGCTTTGGTACGGAGGCCGGGTGTTTCCCAAGATGAGACTCTCGGTAACCTGCTCGATCCTGCTTCCTTGTGTGCGGCAAGTGAAGGGGTAACTACGGTATTCCACTGCGCCGGTCATGCGCATGCGCTCGCCTCATCTGACCCCGACGCGCATTGGCGTATCAATTTCGAGGGCACGCGCAATTTGGTCGAGGCGGCGGGACAGGCCGGGGTCAAGCGCTTCGTCTTTCTGTCCAGCGTCAAGGCCATGGCCGAGCCCGGCGATGCCTGCGCCTCCGAGGAGTGGCCCGGTGAGCCGCTTACCGCGTATGGTCAGGCCAAGCGTGCGGCTGAGCAGGTGGTATTGGAGGCTGGCGCGAAGTACGGCATGCATGTTGTCAACTTGCGCCTGGCGATGGTCTATGGCCGGGGTGGGCGAGGGAACCTGGAGCGCATGGCGCGGGCCATTCAGCGTGGCTGGTTTCCCCCATTGCCGGAGACGGGCAACAAGCGTTCTCTCGTGCACGTGGATGACGTCGTGTCGGCGATGCGCTTGGTTGCCGAGCGACCGGCGGCGAATGGGCGAACTTATATCGTTGCCGATGCGCAGGCTTATTCGGGACGGGAGCTTTACGATGCCATTCGTGCCGTCCTGTCAGCGCCGACTTTTTCATGGAGTGTGCCGGCAGGGTTGTTACGGGCGGCCGGGCGGCTGAACGGTCGGGTGGGGGAGGTTGTCGACCGCTTGATTGGGTCAGCCTGCTATTCGCCAGCACGGATCGAGAGAGAGTTGGGGTGGCGGGCCAAAGTGGGGCTTGAGGACGGGTTGCAGGAGATGCTCAGCGGATACTTCACCGCTACTTGAAGTCAGTTGGCAAATCGTTATACTAAGAAAATTATAAAACTAGTATAACGATGCCGGCCTACACTGATCTTTCATCGACAGCCCAGGCAGCCTACGCTCAGGTCGTCGAGGTGGTGCTAGGCGCAGAGTACGCACGCTCTGTGGCCGATTTGTCAGGCTCATTTACCTCGAAGCAGGTGAAGGGGCACAAGTATTGGTATTACCAATATACCGAGCCTGCGGGAAAGCTGCGGCAGGTTTTCGTTGGGCCGGATAATGAGGCCGTCCGTGGCTTGGTGGCCCGCAAGATTGACCAGGCAGCTACCCGGCCATTAGTACCACTCGCCAGGTCGGCGATTGCCTTGGGGTGTGCAGAAGTGTTGCCCAAGCACTTCAGGGTGCTCAAGCGGTTGTCGGAATATGGATTTTTCAATGCGGGCGGCGTGTTGGTCGGTACGCATGCATTTATGGCCTTGGGCAATATGCTCGGGGTGCGTTGGGGTGATGCAACACAAACTCAGGATATTGATTTTGCGCATGCAGGCAAAAGCATCGCCCTGGCACTGGCTCCCACTCTTGAGGTTCAAACGCATGAAGCTATCGTTTCGCTGGATATGGGTTTTTTGCCGATTATCGGCTTGGCCGGAAAGGGGGGAGCAAGCTACCTAAATCCGCGGGAGCCCGATTTCCGTCTGGACTTCTTGACGACCCTGCATCGCGGTGGCGAGAAATCTTATGAGCATCCTCAGTTGCACGTCACGCTGCAGCCTTTGAAATTCATGGAGTTTTCTCTGGAGCAGGTGCAGCAGGCGGCAATCCTGACCAAGGCTGGCGCACTGCTGGTCAATGTGCCGCACCCGGCACGATTTGCTCTGCATAAGCTCCTCGTCGCTGGAGAGCGGGCAGGAACTTTCCAGGCCAAGGCAAACAAGGATCTAAGGCAGGCGGGAGCCTTGCTCGAGGTATTGCGGGAAATGAGAGCCTGGGAGGTGGAGGCGGTCTGGCAGGACTTGCTCGGGCGTGGCCCCGGTTGGGTGACGCGCGCCGGTCGCGGTGTTGCCATGCTGGACAAACGGTTTCCGGCGCTGCAAGCTCAGGAATGGCTGAGAACCAAAACATGAAGCGTTTTTTCGATCTTTACCTCGGTATCCTTGCCGCCGTCGTCCGGGCGTGGCAACCGTATTTTCCGCATGCCGAAGTTCCGCAGCATGCGCACCGATACCCCAGCGGGGGCCACCCCCCGGAGGTGGTTGATCGCTTGCTGGGCTCGGCGGGGCTGGTCAAGATGAAAATGGACATGCATAATTACATTATTCTGTACATCGTGGAGGCAAAATGAGGCAAGCGACCTTTACTGAAGTCCGTAATCACGCAAAAGCGTTTTTTGACATTGTCCAGTCGGGTGAGTCGGTGCGTGTTCTGCGCAATGGCAAACCGATTGCAGATATCGTTCCCGTTGTCGCAGACCTGCCTTCCTGGAAACGCCGCAAGGCGCAACCACTGGTTTTGGATGGCATCTCGGTCAGCCGGATGATTCTTGAAGAGCGCGAAGTCGGTGGATAAGGAGATTGCCGGTGCGGGTGTTTTTCGATAGTTCGGCTTTCGTCAAGCGCTACTTAAGGGAAGCCGGCACGGAAACGGTGCTGGACTGGTGTGATCGGGCCACGGAAATCGGCCTGTCCAGTATTGCGTTGCCTGAAATAATTTCGGCGTTTTGTCGCTTGCATCGCGAGGGCAAGATTGATGACAGCCAATATCGACAACTGAAGTTGCAGTTGCTGGCCGATATCGAGGATGCCGCGATTTGTGACCTGACGCCCGTCGTGCTTGCGCGAGCAATCTCAAGCCTGGAAGCGAATGTCCTGCGAGGCATGGATGCCATCCATATCGGGAGCGCCGTGGTGCTCAAAGCGGAGATCTTCATATCTGCCGACCAGCGTCAGCAGGAGGCTGCTGTGCAGGCAGGACTGCGCGTTGAGATGACTTGAGAAAAATCAGCCTTGAAGCGCTTTTTTGATCTTGTCATGGCACTGCTTGCATCTGTTCTTATGGTGGTGCCGATCATTATCGTTGCGCTGATCATCAAGCTGACCTCGTCCGGCCCCATTCTCTATTGGTCTGATCGAGTTGGGCGACAGAACCGCCTTTTCAGGATGCCGAAGTTCCGCAGCATGCGCACCGATACCCCAGCGGTGGCGACGCATCTTTTGATCAGTCCGGATACTTACCTGACGCCGATCGGCTCTTTCCTGCGCAAGTCGAGTCTGGATGAGTTGCCTCAACTGTGGAGCATTCTCAAGGGTGATATGAGTTTTGTCGGGCCGCGGCCTGCCCTGTTCAATCAGGATGACCTGATCGCCTTGCGGACCGAAGCCGGGGTGCATGAACTTGTGCCGGGGCTGACCGGCTGGGCGCAGGTGAATGGGCGAGACGAACTGCCGATCCCCGAGAAGGTGAAGCTCGATGTCGACTATGTGCAGCGTCAGTCACTTGGGTTCGATGTTTGGATCATCTGGCTGACTTTCGTCAAGGTGCTGCGGCGCGATGGGGTCTCACACTGACATGCCCCTGACTAAAGCTGCCGATACGATGCTGGCATTGCCGCGCGTGGTCAAGCGCGGTGTCGCCGTGTTGTTCGATGCCGCGCTATGCGTATTGACCGTCTGGCTGGCTTTCTACCTGCGGCTGGATGAGTGGGTGACGCTGAGCGGCGATCGCTGGGCAGCGCATCTGGCGGTGGCCGGATCTTTGGTGCTGGCGTTACCGATCTTTGTCGTATCCGGTTTTTACCGGGCGATTTTCCGCTATGCCGGCTGGCAGGCCTCGCTGACGGTGGCTCGCGCCATGGCGATTTATGGCGTGATTTACGCGGCCGTCTTCACTGTTGCCGGTGTGCCGGGGGTGCCGCGCACGATCGGCATCATCCAGCCGCTGCTGTTGTTCCTTGCCGTGGCCGGGTCGCGTTTGCTGGTCCGCTTCTGGCTGGGTGGTTTGTATCGCAACATTCTCCAGCGCAGCGAATTGCCAAAAGCGCTGATCTATGGTGCCGGTAGTGCGGGTATGCAACTGGCGGCGGCGCTGGTGAACCGTCACGAGCTGCGGGTGGTCGGGTATCTGGATGACGACAAGCGCTTGCAGGGACACGTGCTGAATGGGCTGCCAGTCCATGCACCGGAAGATTTGCCGGGGCTGGTCGATACCCTGCAGATTCGTGATGTGTTGCTGGCGATCCCGTCCGCCAGTCGCCGGCGCCGTAATGAAATCCTCGGTCGTTTGCGCGAATCCCGTGTCGTCGTTCGTTTGCTCCCCGGGGTGACGGATCTGGCGCAGGGGAAGGTGACCGTCTCCGACCTGCGAGAACCTGAAATTGACGATCTGCTTGGCCGCGATCCGGTTGCCCCCAACCAGATTCTACTGAGCCGGAATGTTCGCGACAAAGTGGTCCTGGTCACCGGTGCGGGCGGGTCGATCGGTAGCGAACTGTGTCGCCAACTCATCCGCCACGAGCCGACAAAATTGCTGTTGGTGGAGCAAAGCGAGTTCGCGCTCTATGCGCTGCATCAGGAACTGCTTTCCCGAATTGAGGGGGTGAGGCTGATACCGCTGCTGGCTTCGGTGCGGGACGAGGCACGCATGCGGGAGATCATGGCGACCTGGCGTCCCCAGACGGTTTATCACGCCGCCGCCTACAAGCATGTTCCGCTGGTCGAGCATAATCCGGGCGAAGGCATCCGCAACAATGTGTTCGGCACGCTGACTGCGGCGAGGGTCGCCCTGGCTGCGGGCGTTGCCGATTTCGTGCTGATCAGCACCGACAAGGCGGTGCGTCCGACCAATATCATGGGGGCCAGCAAGCGCCTCGCCGAGATGGTACTGCAGGCACTGGCGACAGCGGATGCCGGGACGCGTTTTACCATGGTGCGTTTCGGCAATGTGCTGGGTTCGTCGGGTTCGGTGGTGCCCAAGTTCCGCCAGCAGATCCGCGACGGCGGGCCGATTACCCTGACACATGCCGAGGTGACGCGCTTCTTCATGACGATTCCCGAGGCATCGCAGCTCGTGATCCAGGCCGGCGCGATGGGTGGGATGGCAAATGAGGGCGGTGAGGTTTTCGTCCTCGATATGGGCGAGCCCGTCAGGATTGCAGATTTGGCGCGGCGTATGGCCGAGTTGTCCGGTCTTACGGTAAGGGATGAAGAGAACCCGGAAGGCGATATCGAAATCCGGATCACGGGTCTGCGGCCCGGCGAAAAGCTCTATGAAGAGCTGTTGATCGGCGACAACCCTGAGCCGACTTCACATCCGCGCATCATGAAGGCACGGGAAGATTTCCTGCCGTGGGCGGTGTTGGAAGCAAAGCTTGCGGGTTTGCAGTCGGCCCTGGATGAAAACAATGTGCCGGCCATGCGTCGCCTGCTGGAAGAGGTGGTCAGCGGCTATCGTCCCGATGACGAGATCGTCGATTGGGTGCATGCGGCACGGGAAGCGGCCACCTGAAAAAATCGGCTCCGGTACGACGGCGTCAGTCTTCCTGCCAGTGCCCCGACTTGCCGCCGGTCTTTTCCAGCAGGCGGATTTCTTCGATCACCATGCCGCGATCGACGGCCTTGGTCATGTCGTAGATCGTCAGCAGGGCGACCGAGCAAGCGGTGAGTGCTTCCATCTCGACGCCGGTACGGCCGAAGGTTTCGACGGTGGTGGTGCAGGTGACGGTCGATGTCGCGGTCTCCAGATCGAACTCCACCGCGACGCGGGTCAGCGCGATGGGATGGCAGAGCGGAATCAGCTCGCCGGTGCGCTTGGCGGCCTGGATGGCGGCAATGCGCGCGATGCCGAGCACATCCCCTTTTTTCGCGGAACCGGAACGGACCAACTCGAAGGTTGCAGGCTGCATGCGAATGCGGCCGCTGGCGCGGGCGCGGCGCGCGGTTTCGACTTTGGCGCCGACATCGACCATGTGGGCCTGGCCGGCGGTGTCGAAGTGAGTCAGGGGCGAGTCCTGTGACATTTGTTTGCAATTCCAGAAAGTTTGGCTGCAGAAGGAGTCGGTATCATAGCCGCATGAAACCTCTGGTGTGGTTGGTTCTCGGCTTGCTTTGGCCCTTTGCGCTGGCCCGCGCCGACGGTCTGCCCGATCTTGGCGAACTGGAGCGCAGCGGCCTGTCCCATACAGCCGAGCGGCGCCTCGGGCAGCAGATCATGCTGGAGATTCGTCGTGACCCGGCTTATCTCGACGATGCGGAAATTGCCGCTTATATCGATCAGGTGGGGCAGCGCCTGGCCGCCCGTGCCGAGGGCGCACGCCAACCCTTCGAGTTCTTCGTGGTGCGCGACTCGATGCTCAATGCTTTTGCCTTGCCGGGCGGTTATGTCGGCGTGCACAGCGGCCTGGTGCTGGCGGCGCGTTCGGAGTCGGAATTGGCCGGCGTGCTGGCCCACGAAATTTCCCACGTGACACAAAGCCATCTGGCGCGGCGCTTCGGCAAGCAGAGCGAATCCCAGATGGTGTCGCTGCTGTCGCTGGCAGTCGCCGTGCTGGCGGCGCGCAGTTCCCCGGATGTGGCGGTGGGAGCGGCGCTGGCCGGGCAGGCGGCCGGCGTCCAGCAGCAGATCAACTATTCCCGCGACTTCGAACGCGAGGCTGACCGTCTCGGACTCGACCTGATGGAGAAGGGGGGCTACGACACGCGCGGCATGGCGAGTTTCTTCGAGCGCATGTTGCAGTTCGGCCGGATCTACGAGAACAACGCCCCCGGCTATTTGCGTACCCACCCGATGACCACCGAGCGTATCACCGACATGGAGAACCGCATCGCCCAGCGGCCCTACAAGCAGGTGGCCGATAGCGTCGAATTCGGGCTGGTGCGCGCCAAGCTGCGCGCCACGGACGGCACGCCCGGCGATGCGCTGGCCGATTTCGCCGCGCAGCTGAAGTCGGGCAAATACGCGCGCGAAACCGATGTGCGCTTCGGCCATGCCCACGCCCTGATGCGCAACAACCGGCTCACCGAAGCCGAGGCCGAACTCGCGGCCCTGCGTCGGCTCAATCTTGAATCGCCGCTGCTCGAGAACCTGGCGGCGCAGTTGCGCCTGAAGCGCAAGGATGTCGCCGGGGCGGTGCAGACCCTTGCCCTGGCGGCGCAGCGCTATCCCCAGGCGCGCGCGCTCACTTACGCCCTGATCGACGCAAAAGTCGGCGCTGGCGAGACGGCGGAAGCGCTCACGTTGATCAAGCGCGAATTGCAGCTCACGCCGGGCGATGCCCGCCTGCATGCCCTCGAAGCAAAAACCTACGCCGCCCAGGGCAAGCGCCTGCAGCAACATCGCTCCCAGGGCGAAGCCTACCTGGCGGAAGGCCAGCTCGACGAGGCGATTTTGCAGTACGAACTGGCGCGCCGGGCTGGCGATGGCGATTTTTACGAAAGCTCCCAGGTCGATGCCCGTCTACAGGAATTGAAGCAGCGCAAGTTCGAGGAAATGCGCCGCAATCAGCGCTGAGCCGGGTAATTGGCAAGCCTTATTCCCTAATCAAAAAATAGGATTATTGAGCGTCGCGGGGAGTGCTAGCCTCCGAAACTCGCCTGAAAAGACGCCGAAAAATGGCGATGGGCATCCTGGCAATCACAAGATAATTCGGGAGGAAACATGGCGCTGGTCAACCCGCATGGGGGCGGAAACCTCAAGCCCTTGCTGCTTGCAGGGCAGGCGCTCCAGGACGAGCAGGTGCGCGCCGGGACCTTGCCCCGTCTCAAGGTCAGCTCCCGTGAGGCCGGCGATATCATCATGCTGGGCATCGGCGGTTTTACCCCGCTCAATGGCTTCATGACCCACTCCGACTGGCAGGGTGTCTGCGACGGCATGAAGCTGGCCAATGGCCTGTTCTGGCCGATCCCGGTCACGCTCTCCACTGACGACGAGTCCATCCAGGCCGGTAGCGAAGTTGCGCTGGTGGGCCCGGATAGCGACGACATCCTCGCTACCCTGATGGTCAGCGAGAAATACGCGATCGACAAGGCCCACGAATGCATGCAGGTCTACAAGACCACCGATGTCGCGCATCCGGGCGTCAAGATGGTCATGGAGCAGGGCAGGTACAACCTGGCCGGCCCGATCAAGGTGTTGTCTACCGGCACCTTCAAGGAAGAGTACGGCGAGCAGTTCATGACGCCGGCCGAGACCCGTGCCCTGTTCGAGAAAAAGGGCTGGAAGCGCATTGCCGCCTTCCAGACGCGCAACCCGATGCACCGCTCCCACGAATACCTGGCCAAAATCGCCATCGAAACGATGGACGGCGTGCTGGTGCACTCGCTGCTGGGGGCGCTGAAGCCGGGCGACATTCCCGCCGATGTGCGTTCCGAAGCGATCCGTGTGCTGGTCGAGAATTACTTTGCCGCCAACACCGTGGTCCAGGCCGGCTATCCGCTCGACATGCGCTATGCCGGCCCGCGCGAGGCGCTGCTGCACGCGCTGTTCCGCCAGAACTACGGCTGCTCGCATCTGATCGTCGGCCGCGACCACGCCGGTGTCGGCGATTACTACGGCCCCTTCGATGCGCAGAAGATCTTCGACGACATCCCGAAGGGCTCGCTCGAGACAGTCAACATGAACATCGACTGGACCTTCTGGTGCAACAAGTGCGGCGGCATGGCTTCGCAGCGCACCTGCCCTCACAGCAAGGACGACCGCATCCTCCTGTCCGGCACCAAGGTGCGCTCGATGCTGTCGGAGGGCCAGCCCCTGCCGGTCGAGTTCAGCCGCCCCGAAGTGGCGGCGGTGCTGCAAAAGTATTACCAGGGATTGACAGAAGAAGAAAACGTGAAAGTGGAGTTGAAAGGGCATTCAGCCGCGTAAGGGCAGCTTAAGGGACAGCCTGAGTGCTGGCCGGTGGCCGAGTGATTTATTTTTATAAGGAGAAACAGTAATGCCTACCTTTGTTCGTACCGAGAAGTGCGATGGCTGCAAGGGGCAAGACAAGACCGCCTGCATGTACATCTGCCCGCACAACCTGATGAAACTCGACAAGGACGGTAGCGATACCGGCCACGCGATGAAGGCTTACAACCAGGAGCCCGAGCAGTGCTGGGAGTGCTATTCCTGCGTGAAGATCTGCCCGCAGGGCGCCATCGAGGCCCGCCACTACGCCGACGTCGTGCCGCTGGGCGGCTCGGTACAGCCCTTGCGCGGTTCCGACTCCATCATGTGGACCATCAAGTTCCGCAACGGCAACATCAAGCGCTTCAAGTTCCCGATCCGTACCACGCCCGAGGGTTCGATTGATCCCTACGGTGGCAAGCCGATGCCCAAGCTCACCGAGCTTTCCCTGGATGGCGTATTTACCCGGGAAGTGATGGGTGGTTTTCGAGCCGGCAACCCCGCCGAACTGATCCGCAAGTAATCTTTGATCGAGGAATAGAAAAATGTCTGGTACTTTTGAAAAACCGGAAATTGTCCAGGAAGACCTGGATGTATTGCTGATCGGCGGCGGCATGGCCTGCTGCGGCACTGCCTACGAAATCATGCGCTGGGCTGAGGCGGTCAAGGCCGAAACTGGCAAAGAACTGAAGATCAAACTGGTCGACAAGGCGGCGATGGACCGTTCCGGCGCTGTCGCCCAGGGCCTCTCCGCAATCAACACCTACATCGGTCCCCGCCAGGATCCCGCCGACTATGCCCGCATGGTCTCCAACGACCTGATGGGCATCACCCGTGACGACCTGGCCTACGATGTGGGCCGCAACGTCGACGACTCCGTGCATTTGTTCGAAGAGTGGGGGCTGCCGATCTGGAAGACCGACAGTGAAGGCGTGCGTCATGACGGTGCCGAAGCCATCCGTGAAGGTCTGCCGGCACTCAAGGACGGTGGCGAGCCGGTCCGTTCGGGCAAGTGGCAGATCATGATCAACGGCGAATCCTACAAGTGGATCGTTGCCGAAGCCGCCAAGAAGGCGTTGGGCCTCGACCGCATCCAGGAGCGCGTGTTCATCGTCAAGCTGGTCAATGACAAGAACGACCCCTCCAAGATTGCCGGCGCCGTCGGTTTCTCCGTCCGCGAAAACCGCATCTATGTCTACAAGGCCAAGGCCATCCTGCTGGCCGCCGGCGGTTGCGTCAACCTGTTCCGCCCCCGTTCCGTCGGTGAAGGCACCGGCCGCGCCTGGTATCCGGTGTGGAACGCCGGTTCGACCTACTCGATGGCGGCGGAAGCCGGCGCCGAGCTGACCATGATGGAAAACCGCTTCGTGCCCGCCCGCTTCAAGGATGGCTACGGCCCGGTCGGCGCCTGGTTCCTGCTGTTCAAGGCGCAAGCGATCAACGCCTACGGCGAAAACTACATGGTCAAGAACAAGGAAATGCTCAACGACTACCCGCCCTACGGGCAGGCCGCCGTGCCCGCTTCCTGCCTGCGCAACCACCTGATGCTGAAGGAAATGAAAGAAGGCCGCGGCCCGATCTACATGGACACCGTCACCGCGCTGGCCAAGCTGCGCGAGACCCTGACGCCGAAGGAAGTGAAACACCTCGAAGCAGAGGCCTGGGAAGACTTCCTCGACATGTGTATCGGCCAGTGCGGCATTTGGGTGGGCGAAAACATCGAGCCCGAGAAGAAGATGTCCGAACTGATGCCGACCGAGCCCTACTTGCTCGGCTCGCACTCCGGCTGCTGCGGCATCTGGGTGTCCGGTCCGACCGACGTCGGCGCGCCGACCAGCGAAGAGTACGACGGCATCCCGGCGCACCTGCCTTCCGGCTGGAACTGGGGCTATCGTTCCATGACCACCGTCAAGGGCCTGTTCACTGCCGGTGACGGCGTGGGCGCTTCCGGCCACAAGTTTTCGTCCGGTTCGCACACCGAGGGTCGTCTGGCGGCCAAGTCCATGGTCAAGTATTGCCTCGACAATGCCGACTTCACCCCCGAGCTCGACACCGCGCCCGAGGAATTGGCTGCGGCGATCTGGCAGCCGGTGCGCAACTTCCTCGAGCACAAGGACTACACCACCGCCATCGACGTCAACCCGCACTACATCACGCCCAAGATGTTGCAGTTCCGTTTGCAGAAGATCATGGACGAGTATGTGGCCGGCTGTGCCACCTACTACAACACCAACGACAAGATGTTGGGTGTGGCGGAAGAGAAGCTCGAGATGCTGAAGGAAGACGCCCAGAAGATGCGTGCCAAGGACCTGCACGAACTGCTGCGCGCCTGGGAAAACTACCATCGCATCCTGACGGCCGAAGCGCACATGAAGCACATCCAGTTCCGTGAAGAGAGCCGCTACCCCGGCTTCTACTATCGCACCGACAAGAACTTCGTCGATGAAGAGAACTGGCACTGCTTCGTGAACTCGATCTACGACAAGAACACCAGGAAGTGGACCTGCTTCAAGCGCAAGCATATCGACCTGGTGGATAAGTCGAAGTTGTTCAAGGCCGCTGCGCCCCACTAAGCAGACAGGCAGTAACATGCAGGCCGGATGCCGCAAGGCTTCCGGCCTGTTTTTTTGTGAGGAAAACCATGTCCCAGCCTGAAATTCCCATTCCTGGCAGTCCCGTCGTGCCAACCATGTACGATGACAACAAGGAGATCCAGTTTTCCTGCCATCAGGGCATCGGCTGCTGGAATGCCTGCTGCGCCAACATCGACATCTCGCTGACGCCCTACGACATCGTGCGGCTGAAAAAGTGGCTGGGCATCAGTTCCACCGAGTTCCTGCGCGAATACACCGTGCCTTACGAGATGGAGAAGGACGGCATCGCCGGCGTGAAATTCCGTCCCATCGAGAACGGCACCGCCTGCCGCTTCATGCGCCCCGAAGGCTGTGCGGTTTATGAGGATCGCCCGACCGCCTGCCGCTATTACCCGGTGGCGCTGCTGTCGATGCGCAAGCAGGACGAATACACTGACACCCAGTCCTACGCCATCGTCCAGGAAGCACACTGCAAGGGCCACGAGGTGAATCGCCGTCTCACCATCGCCGACTATCGCCGGGAGCAGGGTGTCGAGGAATATGACGAGCTGGCGCGTGGCTGGCGCCAACTGGTGCTCAAGAAAAAATCGACCGGACCGGCCATCGGTACGCCGTCGCTTAAGAGCCGGCAACTGTTCTTCATGGCCTGCTACGACATCGACACCTTCCGTGATTTTGTCGACAGCGCAGCCTTCGGCAAGCTGTTCAAGCTGGGTGCCGAGGAGAAGGCCATGCTGATGGCCGACGACGTCGAGCTGCTGCAGTTCGCCTTCCGCTTCCTGCGGCAGGTGCTGTTCGGTGAAAAGAGCATTGAACTCGACGAGGCGGCTGCCCGGCAACGGCTGGCCAACTGGCAGGCACGCCAGGCCGAGATCGAGGCCGAGGCGGCGAAGCAGCGCGAGGAATACGAGCGCAAGATGCTCGAAGAAGGCATCAGCGAGGAAGATGCCGGCCTGGGTTGCGAACCGGCAGGCGGCAGTTGCGCGCGGGACTGAATCAGAGCCGCCAGTAGGGGTGGCCGGCGGGATCGGCGACGATGCCCTTGACGTCGATCACGCTGCCCTGCGGCCGCAGGCAGCCCAGCAGCGCGGCGGCTGGCAGCGTGCGGTAGGCCTGGTGGGCAACGGCCACCACCAGTGCATCCGCCTGCTGCGGTAGCGCGTCCCAGGTTGTCAACGCCACGCCGTATTCGCGCTGCGCTTCCGCTGCATCCGCCAGCGGGTCATGCACCGTGACCTCGCAACCAAAATCCTCGAGTTCGCGGATGACATCGATGACCTTGCTGTTGCGCAGGTCCGGGCAATCCTCCTTGAAGGTCAGGCCCAGCACGACGACGCGCGCCCCCTTGATTTGCCGGCCCTGCTGGATCATCAGCTTGATGGCCTTTTCGGCGACGAACTTGCCCATGCCGTCGTTGATGCGCCGCCCGGCCAGGATCACCTGCGGCTGGTAGCCGAGCATCTGTGCCTTGTGGGTGAGGTAATAGGGATCGACGCCGATGCAATGTCCGCCGACCAGTCCCGGTGTGAAGCGGATGAAGTTCCATTTGGTGGCAGCCGCGTCCAGCACTTCCCCCGTGTCGATCCCGAGCCGGTCGCAGATCAGCGCCAGTTCGTTCATCAATGCAATGTTCAGGTCGCGTTGGGTGTTCTCGATCACCTTGGCCGCCTCGGCGACCTTGATGCTGCTGGCGCGGTGGATGCCCGCCGGGATGATGCTGCCGTACAGCGCGGCCATCTGGTCGAGCGTGGCAGGGCGGTCGCCGGCAACGACCTTGACGATGCGCGTCAGGCCATGCGTGCGGTCGCCGGGATTGATGCGTTCCGGGCTGTAGCCGACCTGGAAGTCCGCCGGCCATTTCAGGCCGGAATGCCGTTCGAGCACCGGGATGCATACTTCCTCAGTGGCACCCGGATAGACGGTCGATTCGTAGATGACCGTAGCGCCACGCTGCATGTGCTGGCCCACCAGCGTGCTGGCATGAATCAGCGGGCCGAAATCCGGGATGTGTGCCGCGTCGACCGGCGTCGGGATGGCGACGATCAAAAAGTCGGCGCTGGCGAGACGGCGTGGATCGGTGGTGGGTTCCAGTCCACCGGGGTGCAGGGCAGCCTGCAGGTCTGCGCTGGCGACTTCGCCAGTGGGATCGACATGGCGGCAGTAGGACGCGACCTTCGCCGCGTCGAGGTCGAAGCCGATCGTGGCGTAGCGCTTGCCGAATTCGACGGCGAGCGGCAGGCCGACATAGCCGAGACCGACGACGGCGAGGGTGGGAGAGGGCAAGATCGGCATGGGATCTTTCTGGTTCGATGGCCGAATCATAGTTCGTTTTCGCTGCCATGCCCGATTGACACCGCCTTCGCACTGTTCCAGACTGCTGCCGCCTATCCCTGATCGATGCGAACAATGCCAACGCCCGCCTTCCGCACCATCACTCCCGAACTCGAAACGCTCAGTACCGAGCCCTATTACCAGCCGGTCGGCGACGAGGTGGCCCTGTTCTCGGCGGCGGCATCGAAATGCCTGCCGGTGCTGCTGAAAGGCCCCACCGGTTGCGGCAAGACGCGCTTTGTCGAGACCATGGCGTGGCAACTGCAGCGGCCACTGGTGACGATCGCCTGCCATGACGATCTGACCACCGCCGACCTGGTCGGGCGCTATCTGATCATCGGTGACGAAACGGTGTGGCTGGACGGTCCGCTGACCGCCGCCGTGCGCGCGGGGGCGATCTGCTATCTCGACGAAATCGTCGAGGCGCGCAAGGACACCACGGTGGTGATCCACCCGCTGGCCGACACGCGCCGTGCGCTACTGGTGGACAAGCGCGGCGAACGGATCGCAGCGCCGCCCGGTTTCATGCTGGTGATTTCTTACAACCCCGGCTACCAGAGCGTGCTCAAGGAGATCAAGCCGAGCACGCGCCAGCGCTTCGTCGCACTGGAGTTCGACTATCCCGCTGCCGCGGTCGAGGCGCAGATCATCGCTACCGAGGGTGGCATCGACGGCGAGACAGCGAAAAAGCTGGTCAAGCTCGGCGAACTGACGCGCAACCTCAAGGGTGCCGGTCTCGACGAGGGTGCCAGCACCCGGCTGCTGGTGCATGCCGCGCAATTGATCGGTGCCGGCATGGCCCCGCCGGCCGCCAGCCTGGCCGCGGTGGCGCGGGCGCTGACCGACGATCCGGACATGACGCAGACGCTGGACGATCTGGTCAGGGCAGTGTTTTGAGCCCGAGTGTATTCGTGTGACAATAAGTTGCCACTTGAGGAGTACTTCATGCAACCGGAACCCTTTGACCTGAATGACATCCAGCACGAGCCAAGCGATGAACAACTCGCTGGATTGATGCAGTCGGTCGCCGCCGAGGCGAAGCACCGTGCCGAGGTGGCACAAGCCGCTTTGATGCAGCGTTTGCGAGAAGAGATTGTCGCAGCGAATGTAATCCGGATTCCCGCGTGAATGAGTCGCCCAAGCCTAGGCTGATCGTTGTCGCCGGGCCGAACGGGGCGGGCAAGACCTCGATAACGGAGCAACTGCTCCGCCACGAATGGATGGGAGGTTGCGATTACGTCAATCCGGACTTTATTGCGCGTGACGAATTCGGTGACTGGAATGCCACCGATGCAGTGATCAAGGCAGCCAGATTGGCTGCTGAAAGGCGTGAGAGTTGTCTTGAAGATGGTCGCAGCCTCGCTTTCGAGACGGTACTCTCGATGCCGGACAAGATCGATTTCATTCGCCGGGCGAAGGCTGCGGGCTTTTTTGTGCGACTGTTCTTTGTCGGTACCGATGATCCTTCGATCAACGCCAAGCGTGTTGCGCTCCGCGTCATGGAAGGGGGACATGAAGTCCCGATCGGCAAGATCATCTCCCGCTATACCCGATCGCTCGCGAACTGCTCAGTGGTTGCTGCCCTTGCCGACCGTGCCTATGTTTATGACAACTCGGTTGACCAGGCTCCTGCGCGTCTGCTTTTTCGCCTGAGCGAAGGCAAGTTGTTCAAGTCATATGGCGATATCAACCCGTGGGCGAGGGTAATCCTCAATCACTTGGATACTTCCTGCGCGGATGGTGTCTGAGCGCCGACTGTTTGAACACGAGCTCGAAGAGAAACTCGACGCCCTGCTGTTCGCCTCGCCCTCGCACCGCTCGATCGAGCGGCTGGCGTCGCTGCTCGAACCCCTGCCGCGCCGGCATCAGGACCTGGTGCTGCACTGGGCCGGGGTGGCGGCGCAGACCTATGCCGAGATTGGCTACCTGATCGCCACACTGGCGCCGCAGACGCTCCAGCGGCTGACCGATAAGGAGTTCGAAGCCTGGGTGATCGCGGGGCTGGATACCTACGACAAGCAGGGCCTGCGGCCGGCGATGGAGCGGTTGCGCGACCTCGATGGCTTCATCGCCATTCGCGAGGGCCGGCTGTACGCCGCGTTTGCCGAGGTCGAGCCGCGCCTTGCCCGTTTCGTCCAGGGCCTTTCCGGACGGGCGCTAGCGCTGAAAGCAGGCGCTTACCCCTGGACCGATACCGAGACGATTTTCCTGCCCGAGCGCATTGCGCAGTTCGCCGCCGCCGAAGACAACCGTCGCCTCTATCAGGCGCTGGCGGCGCAGTTGTGGGCGCAGTCGCGTTATGGCACCTTCAGCGTCGATCTGGAGGCGGCACTGACTTGCTGGCCAGAGCGCGAGACGGCGCTCACCTGGCTGGCCCACCTCGAAGCGATCAGGCTGGAAGCTTGTATTGCGCGCGAGTTGCCGGGCTTGGGGGCTTTGCTGGCGCAGGTGCGTGGGCCATGGCCGGTCGAACTGGCGGCGGCGCTGCCGGCCTTGCAGGTGCCGCAGGCCGATATCCGCGTTACCCTCGACTGGCTGGCGCGCCTGATGGAACAAAGTGCCGTCCCGCCAGCGCCGACTTTTTGTGGCCGGCTGGAACCGGGCATCGCCGCGCGCGTGCGGGCCGAGCGCATCAGCCGCGACACCGCCACCCTCAAGCAGGCGCTGGCTGTGCTGAAGGGGGCGGCGGGTCGGCAGGCCGCGGGCCAGAACGACCTCACCGCGCAGATGCATCCCGACACCGGGGCTCTGGAGGTGCGCCTCGACGGCGAAGCGGTGCGACTGACGCACGAAGCGCAGGCGGCGGCGCAGTCGCTGTTGCAGGATCTGGGTGAGGTGCCGCCCGAGGTGCTGACGCCGGCGGGAGACGGCGCATGGACGCCGACCGACAAGGCCGGGGCCGCGCCGGAATTGCAGAACGAGCGCGACGCGGATCATCGCTACGACGAGTGGGACTATCACCGCAATGCCTATCGGCGCGGCTGGTGCCACGTCTATGAAGTGGAGGTAAAACCCGGCGAAGGTGCTTTCGTTCGCGACACGCGGCAGCGTCATGCGCCGCTGATTCAGCAGCTCAAGCGCAAGTTCGAGGCGCTGCGCGGCGAGGATCGTATCCTCGGCCGCCAGCCCGAGGGCGAAGAGATCGACCTCGACGCGCTCGTCGAGGCGGTGAATGACCGGCGCGGCGGCGCCGAGCCTGCGACGCGCCTGTTCTGCCGGCGGGTGCGCAACGAACGCAGTCTCGCCGCGATGTTCATGGTCGACATGAGCGGTTCGACCAAGGGCTGGGTCAACGATGCGGAGCGCGAGGCGCTGGTGATGTTGTGCGAGGCGCTGGAAAAGCTCGGCGATCGCTATGCGATCTATGGTTTCAGCGGCTGGACGCGCACGCGCTGCGACATCTACCGCATCAAGCGCTTCGACGAGGCTGACGATGAAGTGGTGCGTGCCCGCATCGACGGTATCGAGGCGAAGGACTACACGCGCATGGGCGTGGCGATTCGTCACCTGACGAAATTGCTCGCCGCGCAGCCGGCCCGCCACAAGCTGCTGGTGACGCTCTCGGACGGGCGGCCCGACGATTTCGGCGACGAGTATCGCGGCAACTACGGCATCGAGGACACCCGCCGCGCGCTGCAGGAGGCGCGCCGGCAGGGTATCCGCAGCTACTGCGTCACCATCGACCGCCAGGGCGCCGATTACCTCAGGCACATGATGGGGCCGGCCGCCTATACGGTGCTCGACGATGTCAAGAAACTGCCGCTCAAGGTGGCCGACATCTATCGCAGGTTGACGGTCTAGTGTGTTCCCCAGACCGCATACAGTGGATCGGCGGACTTTATCTGTCGATAGTACCTGTCGTCGGCGGGGCGCGGCAGGCCGCGCAGGGATTCGGCGTGCAGATTGTGGAAGCCGGTGCGCTGAAGGTGGCGCAACGCCCAGGCCATGCGGGTGAACGGCGATAAGGTTGGCCACGGCAGGATGGCCTTGGGCGGGAACCAGCGTTCCGAAAACGTGATCAGGCAGGTGCCGCCGGGCTTTAGTATCCGCCGCACGTCGGTCAGCACAGCCTCCGGACGGGCCAGGTATTCGATCGACAGGGCGCACAGCACAAGATCGAACTGTGCGGTGGGGAAGGGCAGCACCGGGTGGGCATTGAGATCATGCACGCAGCGCTCGGTGAGGACGGGGTTGTGCGCCAGTTCTTTCTCATTCATGCCCAGACCGATCAGGCGGGCCGGCTGCAAGCGGGCCGGCAGATGCGAGTCGTGGCTGGCCATGAGGTCGAGTACCGCCAGGTCTTCGCGCACGAAGCGCCCGCTGAACTTGCGCCATGCTGCCAGCGCGGTGGCATCGAGATGGTCGACCAGGCGCGTCGTGGCATAGAAGGCTGCATCGTCCTCATGCGGGCGCGCATAGGGTTCGGCCAGGGCGGCGAGTGGCGCGAAATCGGCCTGTTGTTGCGTATTCCGCGTCAGTGCGTAGAGGATCGGCAGGTAGCCATCCGCTTCATCATCCGACTGGTCGATAACGGTGGCGGAAAGTTCCCCTGAACTCGCCGTCCCGCCAGCGCCGACTTGTTGCAGGGATGCCGCCAGGTCTTCGGGGAGGTCCGATTCGAGCGGATCGACCCCGGCAAAGCGATGGCGATCGCAATGCCGTGCGCTGGCGCTTTCCCAGCGGCGGGAAAGCTCCAGCGTGAGGCTCAGGCGCTGTCCTGCCCGAGGAGTCCTTCGATGGTGGTGAAGGTCGAGCCGACGTCGAAGGTCTGGATGGCGGCGCCGAGCTGACGACCAATCTGCGTGGCGGAGAAGATGCCGCGGATGCGCACCTGACCAGTGACCGGGTCGCGTTCGCCGGCCATGGCGTGCTGGCGATGCAGTGACTTGAGGGTGGCAACGATATCGCCCACCGTTGCGCGCAGCACATCGGCGCTGTCGATCAGGTCGATCTGGTCGCGCGGGCACATCAGGTCGCTGACCAGCAGGTCGGCGAACTTGCCGCCGCGTTCCTGGATCAACAACACCGGACGCTCCCCGCTGGTGTCTCGGGCGGTGATCAGGCCGAGCACTTCGTCATCGCGATCGATCACCAGCAGCAGGCGCACGCCGCGCTGGATCATGGTTTGCGTGGCCTGCGTGAGTGTCGCCTCGGGGCCGATGGTGGCGGCGGAAACCTGTTTGAGGTCGGTCATGACGCACAGCGCCGGCGATTCCGCCCGCACCAGGGTAAAAGTGCTGGGCTGGCTGTAACCGATGCCAGGCGGGGCCTTGAAGGTTTTCAGTCCCGCTTGCTTCGTTTCGGCCACTTCTTTGTGGATGGCTGGCATGAGGTCTTCTCCTGAGAGGGGTTGCGTGGCTAAATCTTAACGTGTTTCAGTCTCTCGTGTCCGGGGTTCCCGAACCCGTCGCTGCCCGCTTGAGCCGGTCATGAATAGCCTGCCATACGGCGCCGACGGGTAGTTGTACCACGATGCGATCACAGCCGAGGGCATCAAGCTCGCGTAGCTGCGCATAGAGGTCGCGGGCGAAGCCGGCGGGATCAGCGGGGGCGACCTTCCAGTGGAGGTCATGATGGTCGAAGGGTGCGGGGAAGGTCGCCAGCACGGCGATACGCAGTTGCTGTGCGATGCCGTCTTGCAGGGTGGCCGTCAGATATTCGCCGGGGCATAGCACCAATGGCGTGCGTGGGGCGTAGTGGGCTTCGAGGTTGCCGGAAACCCTGATCGTGGCGGGCGCAGCTTCCGCCGCGAGTGGCGTGTCGCCCAGCACGCGGGCCATGTCGCTGGCGGAGAGCATGCCGGGACGCAGGATGCGTGGTGTCGCACCGCTCAGGTCGACGATGGTTGATTCGATGCCGACCTGGCAGGGGCCACCATCGAGAATCAGGGAAACCCTGGTGCCGAGATCGTCGCGCACGTGCTGCGCGGTGGTCGGGCTGATGCGGCCGAAGCGGTTGGCCGAGGGGGCGGCGATGCCGTCGTTGAATTCGCGCAGCAGTTCCAGCGCCAGCGGATGATTCGGTACCCGCAAGCCCACGGTGTCCTGCCCGCCGGTCACCGCAGCGGGAACGCCGGGCTGGCGTTTGAGAATCAGGGTCAGCGGACCGGGCCAGAAAGCGGCGGCAAGCGCACGAGCCGCTTCGGGAATGTTGCGTGCCCAGCCCTCCAGGTGCGTGGCGTCCGGCAGATGCACGATCAGCGGATGATCGGCGGGACGGCCCTTGGCCGCGAAGATTTTTGCCACGGCCGCCGGGTTGCGGGCGGCCGCGCCGAGGCCATACACCGTCTCGGTCGGAAAGGCGACCAGTTCACCCGCACGCAGCAACTCGACGGCATGCGCAAGCTGTGCGGACATCAGACCTCGGGCAAGGTTCTGGCGAGGACCTTCGCGGTCTGCTGGCTGCGGAATTCCGACAGTTTCTTCGCCAGGGCGGGATCGTTGAGTGCCAGCATGGCGACGGCGAACAGTGCGGCGTTGGTCGCGCCGGCCTCGCCGATGGCAAAAGTTGCGACCGGGATACCGCCGGGCATCTGCACCATCGCCAGCAGCGAGTCGAAGCCACCGAGATGCTTGGAGGGCATCGGCACCGCCAGCACCGGTAACTCGGTCTTGGCCGCCAGCACGCCGGCCAGGTGGGCCGCGCCGCCGGCTGCGCCGATCAGCACCTTCATGCCGCGGCTTTGTGCCGTCGCCGCGTAATCGAGCGCTTGGTCGGGCGTGCGGTGGGCGGACAGTACCTTGGCTTCGTAGGGCACGCCGAATTTCTTCAAGGTTTGGGCGCAGGCTTTCATGATGGGCCAGTCGGAATCCGAGCCCATGACGATACCAACGATGGGATGACTCATTTCAGCGTCCTTTCGGCAGATTCGAGAGTGTTGGCGAGCAGCATGGTGATGGTCATCGGCCCGACGCCGCCAGGCACCGGGGTGATCGCCCCGGCCACCTCTTTCGCCGACTCGAAGTCCACATCGCCACAGAGTTTGCCGTCAGCGGTGCGGTTGATGCCGACGTCGATCACTGTGGCACCGGGCTTGATCATGTCACCGGTGATCATTTTGGCGCGACCGACGGCGGCGACCAGGATGTCTGCGCGTTTGGTGTGGAAGGCCAAGTCCTTCGACTGCGAGTGGCAGACGGTGACGGTGCAACTCTGTGCCAGCAGCAGCATCGCCATGGGTTTCCCCACGATATTGCTGCGGCCGACGATCACGGCTTCGGCGCCCTTGAGCGGCACCTTGGCAGATTCGAGCATTTTCATCACGCCATAGGGCGTGCAGGGGATGAAGCGCGGGTTGCACTGCATCAGTGCACCGACGTTCTCGGCATGGAAGCCATCGACATCCTTTTCCGGCACGATGGCTTCGAGTACGGCTTCGGTGTCGAATTGCCTGGGTAGCGGCAACTGCACGAGGATGCCATGCACGTCCGGGTCGGCGTTCAGTTCAGCGATCTTGCCGAGCACCACAATCGGTTCGACGTCGGCCGGATAGACCTCCTTGATCGAGCGGAAGCCGGCTTTCTCGCAGGCAGCCACCTTGTTGCGCACATAGACGGACGACGCCGGGTCTGCGCCGACGAGGATCACGGCGAGGCAGGGCGTGATGCCCTGCGTGGCCTTGAGGGCGGCGACCTTTTCGGCCAGTTCGGCTCGCACGGCATCGGCCAGCGCCTTGCCGTCGATGATTTTTGCAGTCATAAAAAGGCTCTTTTCTCGAAAGGGCGGATTATCCCGTTTCGGGCCGATGGCGTCCATAACCGATACGAAAAGTCGGCGCTGGCGGGACGGCGGGTGTGAGGCTTTGAAGAAAAAAGGGCCAAAGAAAAAAAGGACCAGGCTCATATTTCCATCGCCAGTTGATGTTGCGACCCCACACCACTTTAATCCTAAAAACCGTAGTTAGCCGATGCGTTATGCATGATTTACGATCAAGTGGAGTGCAGATGGCGGTCATTTTTAGGGTAATTCGATATATTGCCAGCGCCGACTTTTCCTTGGTTATCGGCCGGTGAGAAAATCCGCCACCGTCTGGATCAGCAGGCCACCTGCCTTTTCCGGTGCGTTCATCAGGAAGCCGAAATCGCGCAGGTCGCCAGTCAACAACACGTCCGCACGACAGGCCAGTGCCGCGCAAAAGATTGGCACATCCTTTTCTGCCAAGCCTTCCGGTCCTGTAATTCCGGGCACCTCAGCAACCCGTCCGATACCCTCCAGAAGCGCTTCCAGCCGATCAAGGCAGGCGGGAAATTTGCGCGCAATGTTGCGCCGCGCTTCTTCGGCAGCATAGGCGCTGGTCGCCAATTGCCAAATGCCGGACTGCCCGATCTCGATAACCAGAGCAGCCTTGCCTTGCGGATTGTGTGCAGCGGTAAAGAGAATGTTGGCGTCAAGAAACAGCCGCATCAGGCCGCCTGCAAGCGCGCAAGAATTCGCTGGCGCTCGTCTGCACTCAACACGTCCTTACGATCCCAATCAGTGATCTGCGCATCGGAATAGGTGTCGATCGAGAGAACGGCGGCGGGTTTGAGCATCAACTCCCCATCGCGTTCCTCGACGATAACGGCGCTACCGGGAGCGATACCCAAGTGCTTGCGCATGCCTGCCGGCAGGGTGATCTGGCCGCGACCCGAGACAATCAAAGTTTCGCGCATGAAGATTCTCCGTAATGCAGATATTCTGATAATCCGATGTTACGCTTAGGCAAAAGCTAAGGCAAGACCGCAAATTAATTCGACCCTGGCCCCTTTGATTGCGATGACGTCCATAACGGATATGAAAAGTCGGCGCTGGCGGGACGGCTGCAGGAAGGGTAATGCTGGGACGCAGCATGTGGCACCAGCGCATGGCTTCGGCAGACTCGAAACCGACCAACTGGGCGGTTTTGGCGGTGACCGCATCTCCTTAATCGGCTCAAAAAAAGTTAGGGAAAAAGGGGTCAGGCTCGACTTTCCTACGGAAAACTCCAACCAGCCACGTTTTGCCGCACCTCGACGTCAGCCCACGTTTTTCGTCATGCCGAGCGTGGCGGCTGCCTTGGCGAGGCGCGTATCGAAACAGGCGAATCGCACCGCTTGGCCGCTGGCGGTCTGTAGCAGGCGCGCCGTAGCCAGTTGCACACTGTCGTAACCGCTCAGGGCAAACACGTCGGCGTACTCGCCGGCCTGCTCGACCAGGGCCTGGGTGACTTCGACGACGAGGTAACTGGGCCAGTCGACGCACAAGCGCTCGCGAACTTGCTCAATCGCTGCCGCATCGGCGGGCGCTTCGCGCACCCGGCGCGCCAGCGCGGCCATCATCTCCGCCCAGGCAATCCGCGACACCGCGAGGGCATCGGCTTGATCGGCCAGGGAGCGCAGGGCTTCGCTTTCCGCTTCGGCGATGTACAGCTTGACCAGCGCGGAGGTATCGCAAAACAGGATCAACCGCGATCCTCCAGCACTATTTGACTGACGGAGGGCGTTTTGCCGCTCAGGACGATGGCGGTTACCAGTGCTGGCTTACTCCCGTTCCAGGCAGCAGCCCCCTCGGCTAGGAGCCGCGCCAGCCCGGTTTTAGCGCTGGGAGCGATGCCGACGATGCGCGCTACCGGTTTGCGGTGTGAAGTGATCTCGACCATTTCTCCGCTGCGCGCCAGAGCGAGTACGCGTGAAAAGCTAGCCTTAAGTTCTCGAATGGCAACCTGCATCACGACCTCCTTGGAAAATAGGTCCATATTTTACGGATTTCCCCGTAAATGTGGACTCAATTCTACAAAAGTCGGTGCTGGCGGGACGGCGGCTGTGAGGCTTTCAGTGCGTTGCCGCCTCCCCATGGGATGCTTGCGCATCGGCCGCCCGTCCGGCCTCGAAGGCCTGGCGGTTGATCTCGACCATGTGCGGCTTGCGGGCGCTGAAGCGCTTGAGGATGGACTCCAGCAAGACCTCGGCGGGGAAGGGCAGGTGGTCGGCCATGGCGCCGAGCATCACGGTGTTGCCGAGACGCACGTCGCCGAGTTCCAGCGCGATCGCCATCGCATCGAAGGCGTGCACCTGGTAGCCGCGTGATTTGATGGCGGCGAGCGGATCATCCGGATAATCATAGAGGCCCAGGTCGACCACCGGCGGCACCAGGCGCGCGGTATTCATCAGCACCAGCCCGCCGGGCTTGAGGTAATGGCACCAGCGCATCGCCTCGGCAGCCTCGAAGCCGACCAGCAGGTCGGCCGTGCCGGCCATGATCTGCGGCGAGAGAACTTTTTTGCCGAAACGCAGGTGCGACGAGACGACCCCGCCGCGTTGCGCCATGCCGGCGACTTCGGTTTTTTTGGCGTCATGGCCGAGGGCGATGGCCGCTTCGGCGAGGATTTCGGTGGCGGTCATCACGCCCTGGCCGCCGATGCCGACGACGAGAATATTGGTTACATCATTCATCATCGGCTCCTCAGTGACGCACCAGCCGCATCGGCTGGGTCAGGTCGGCATGGACGATGGCTTCGGGCGCGCAGGGCTGCACGCACAGGTTGCAGCCGGTGCAGGCCGAGGTTTCGATGCGCACGAACTGCAGTTCGACTTCCTTGCCGCTCGGCTTGACGACCTTCTCGCGGCGGGTGACGTGGATCGCCGGACAGCCGACATCGACGCAGTTGCCGCAGCCGGTGCATTTTTCGTCGATGACCGTGTAGGGCTTCTGCTTCTTGTAGTCGTCGACCAGCACGCAGGGCTGGTCGGTGATGATCACCGAGACTTCAGGAATCTTGATCTCGTCGCGGATGGTCTTGAACAGCTTGGGCAGCACGTAGGGATCGACGACGTGGATGCGTTCCTTTTTTACGCCCAGCGATTCGACCAGCTTGGCGAAATCGACGCGCGGCGCTTCCTGGCCGTGGATGTCGCGGCCGGTGCCGGGGTTCGACTGGCCGCCGGTCATGCCAACAGCGCGGTTGTCGAGCAGCAGCACCGTGACGTTGCCGCCGTTGTAGACGATGTCGAGCAGGCCCTGCATGCCCATGTGCAGGAAGGTCGAGTCGCCGATCACGGCGAGGATGCGCTTGTCCTGGTCGGACTCGCCGCGCCCTTTGTCGAGGCCCAGCGCGATGCCCATCGAGGCGCCCATCGAAATGGTGGTGTCGAGCGCGTTCCAGGGGTGGCCGGCCCCGAGTGTGTAGCAGCCGATGTCGCCGGAGATGGTGAGGTTCTTGATCTGCGCCAGAGTGTAATAGACGCCGAGGTGCGGGCAGGCCACGCACATTGTCGGCGGACGCGGGAAAACTTGCGCGGGCGCGGTCGGCAGCTCCGGTACCGGTTCGCCCAGCAGTTTGGCAATGGCGGGCTTGAGCACATTCGGCGCCAGTTCGCCCTGGCGCGGCAGGATTTCTTTTCCCAAACACACAATGCCGGCGGCCTTCAGTTCGTTTTCGACGAGTGGTTCGACTTCCTCGACGACGACCAGCTTTTCGACCGTCGCCGCGAAGGCGCGAATCTTTTCCAGCGGCACCGGGCAGGAGAAGCCCAGCTTGAGCACCGGCGCGTCGGGGAAGCTCTCGCGCACGTGCATCCAGGCCGGGCCGGAGGCGACGAAGCCGACGCGTTTGTCTTTGCCGTTGTCGATCAGGTTGAGCGGCGAAATCTCGGCTTCGGCGCGCAGGGTCTTGTCGCGTTCAAACATCATGGGGATGCGCTTGCCGGCACCGGCCGGCGTCATCACCCAGCGGGCCGGTTCCTTCTTGAAACCGGCCGAGGCGTGCGCTGCACGCTCACCGACGGTGACGAGCGCCTTGACGTGGTTGATGCGCGTCGTCATGCGCAGGATCACCGGCACCTGGAATTTTTCCGAGAAATCGTAGGCGGCCTTGGTCATTGCGTAGGCTTCCTGCGAATCCGACGGCTCGAACACGGGAATGTGCGCGAAGCGGCCCCAATAGCGCGAATCCTGTTCGTTCTGCGAGGACGACAGGCCAACGTCGTCGGCGATGGCGATCACCAGGCCGCCGACCACGCCGGTCAGCGTCAGCGTCATTAGCGCATCCGAGGCGACGTTCATGCCGACGTGCTTCATGCAGCAGAACGAGCGCGAACCGGCGAAGGCGGCGCCGATGGCCACTTCCAGCGAGACCTTCTCGTTGACCGACCATTCGGTATAGAGGTCCGGGTAGGTCGACAGCACTTCGAGCATTTCGGTGGAGGGCGTGCCGGGATAGGCGGCGGCGACTTTGCAGCCGGATTCCCAGACGGCACGGGCCACGGCCTCGTTGCCGGAAAGAAGCAACCGAGAATGGCTCGGTGCAGGCATGACTGCTGCCATAGGTGATCTCGCTATAAATGGAGGCTGAAAAAATTAACCCGCGTCGTAGTAGGGCCATGACCCAAGTCTCAGGCCTGCAATTATCCGGATTCGGCGGGGGTGCGTCTATATGGAAAAAGTCGGCGCTGGCAGGACGGCATGGCAGGATGGTGGCGAGACTGCTAGCATCCTCGCCCCATGCGAATCCAAGAACTTCGCCAGCGGCTGCACGACCTTGGCGCCAAGCCCTGCCATGAGGAGCGCTTGCTGCGCGCCTGGCTCCAGGCCCGGCCGCTTGACGATGGACCGGTGCCGGCCAAGGATTTTCTGCCTGCCAGCGTGCGAGCCGCGCTGCCTGGCCTGAGCGATGCGCTAACCACGCTGGTGCAGCTTTCCAGCGAACATGCCGGCGCGGATGGCTCGGAGCGCCTGCTGCTCCGTCTGGCTGACGGCCAGACAGTGGAAAGCGTGCTGCTGCCGCGTGACGGCGTCTGCGTGTCGACGCAGGTGGGCTGTGCGGTCGGTTGCACGTTCTGCATGACCGGCCGTGACGGGCTGCTGCGCCCGCTGACCAGCGGGGAGATTGTCGCCCAGGTGGTGCTGGCGCGGACGCGTCGCCCGGTGAAGAAGGTGCAGTTCATGGGCATGGGCGAACCGGCCCACAACCTCGACAACGTGCTGGAGTCGATCGATCTGCTCGGCACCCACGGTGGCATTGGTCACAAGAACCTGGTGTTCTCGACCGTCGGCGACCGCCGCGTATTCGAGCGGCTGCTGCGGGAGGCCGTCAAGCCGGCACTGGCCCTCTCCCTGCATTCGACCGATGCGGCGCTGCGCGAAAGGCTCCTGCCAAAAGCCCAGCGCATCAATCCGGCCGAACTGGTCAAACTGGCCGATGCCTACGGGCGTGCCACGGGCTATCCGGTGCAGTACCAATGGACGCTGATCGAGGGCGTGAATGACACGGACGAAGAGCTGGACGGTCTGGTGCGCCTGCTCAAGGGTAGGTACGGGGTGATGAACTTCATTCCCTACAACGAAACCGAAGGGGAGGGTTTCCGCCGCCCGTCGCCGGAACGGGCGGCCGCAATGTCGCTGCACCTCTATCGCCACGGCATCCTTGCCAAGCTGCGCCAGTCGGCTGGCCAGGATGTAGACGGCGGTTGCGGCCAGTTGCGGGCACGCACCGTCTTTCCGGTAGACTCCCGCCGACAAAAAATTAGCGGAGAAAGCACGCCATGACCGACTGCAACACGGCACCGGTGCTCGCCATCATTGGCGGCAGCGGGGTATACGACATCGAGGGACTGACCCATCAGCGCTGGGAGAAAGTGGATTCCCCGTTCGGCGCGCCCTCGGATGAAATCCTCTTTGGCGAGCTGAACGGCCAGCCGATGCGCTTCCTGCCGCGCCATGGACGCGGTCACCGCATCCCGCCCTCGGAGATCAACTTTCGCGCCAACATAGACGCCCTCAAGCGCGCCGGCGCGACCGATGTGGTCTCCGTCAGCGCGGTCGGTTCGCTGCGCGAGCACCTGCGGCCCGGCATGTTCGTCATCGCCGACCAGTTCATCGACCGCAGCTTCGCACGCATCAAGAGCTTCTTCGGCACCGGCTGCGTCGCCCACGTGTCGATGGCCCACCCGGTCTGCCATCGCCTCGGCGACCACATCGAAGCCGCCGCCAAGGCCGCCGGCATTGAGGCGGTGCGCGGTGGCACCTACCTCGTCATGGAAGGCCCGCAGTTCTCCAGCTACGCCGAATCCGAGCTGTATCGCAGCTGGAACTGCGACGTGATCGGCATGACCAACATGCCCGAAGCGAAGCTCGCCCGCGAGGCGGAGCTGTGCTATGCCACCGTGGCGATGGTCACCGACTACGACTGCTGGCACCCGCACCACGACGACGTCACCGTCGAGGTCATCGTCAAGGTCTTGCTCGAAAACGCCGACAAGGCGCGCAGTTTGGTCAAGCAGGTCGCCCCGCTGCTGCACGCGGATACGAACGCTAATACCTGCTCCTGCCGCACCGCCCTGCAGCACGCCCTCATTACCGCGCCGGCCGCCCGCGATCCCGAACTGCTCAAGCACCTCGACGCCGTCGCCGGTCGCCTACTCAAATAAATCCCTGAGAACCCGCCATGCCCATCAAGTCCCGCATCCGTACCGTGCCCCACTATCCCAAGCAGGGCATCATGTTCCGCGACATCACCACCCTGCTCAAGGACCCGATCGGCTTCCGCATCGCCATCCACGAACTGGCCAACCGCTACACCGGCATGAAGATCGACAAGGTGGCCGGCATCGAGTCGCGCGGCTTCATCCTCGGCGCGCCGCTGGCCTACCTGCTGGGCGTCGGCTTCGTGCCGATCCGCAAGAAGGGCAAGCTGCCGGCCGAGACGATCGGCCACGACTACGAACTCGAATACGGCACCGACCGCATCGAGATGCACGTCGATGCCGTGAGCGAAGGTGAACGGGTCCTGCTGGTCGACGACTTGATTGCCACCGGCGGCACCGCCGAGGCGGCGGTGAAACTGATCGAGAAGATGGGTGGCAACATCGTCGAATGCTGCTTCGCCATCGACCTGCCGGACATCGGCGGCCGGGCGCGTCTCGAAAAGCTCGGCCAGAAGGTGCATGCCCTCTGTGAATTCGAAGGTGACTGACGTGGGAACCCACAACAAGGCTGTAAAAACTCTGCGCTGGCGGGACGGCAGGCTGGAGATGATCGACCAGCGCGTGCTGCCGGCCACCTTCGCCTACCTGCCCTATACCTCGGCCGCTGAGACCGCCGAGGGCATCCGCGACATGGTGGTGCGCGGCGCGCCGGCCATCGGCTGCGCCGCTGCCTATGGCGTCGCGCTGGAAGCGCTACGGTTGCGTAGCGCCACGCCGGTCGACTTCACGGCCGGCATGGAGCAGGCTTTCGCCATGCTGGCGGCCAGCCGGCCGACGGCGGTCAACCTGTTCTGGGCCCTGAAGCGCATGCGCGCCGTGTGGGAAACTGTCAGGGACCAGCCGGTCGCCGTCATCGCCAAGCGCCTGCTGGCCGAGGCGCATGAAGTCAGTGCCGAGGACATCCGCATCAACCGCGCCATGGGCGCGTTCGGAGCGGCACTGCTGGCGGACGGCGCACGGGTGTTGACCCACTGCAACGCCGGCGCACTGGCCACCGCAGGCCACGGCACGGCACTGGGCGTGTTCCGCTCCGCCGTCGAGGCGGGCAAGAAGATTTCCGTGATCGCCGACGAGACCCGGCCGTTTTTACAGGGCGCGCGCCTGACCGCCTGGGAGATGGTGCAGGAGCAGATTCCTGTCACCCTGATTACCGACAACATGGCCGGCTTCATGATGAGCAAGGGCGAGATCGACGCCGTGGTGGTCGGTACGGACCGCGTGGCGGCGAACGGTGATGTCGCCAACAAGATCGGCACCTACATGGTGGCGGTGCTGGCGCAGCGCCACGCCATCCCCTTCTACGTGGCGTGCCCGCTGTCGACCATCGACCTGAGTATTCCGGATGGCAGCGCTATCCCGATCGAGGAGCGCGCACCGGAGGAGGTGACCGGCTTCCGCGACTGCCAGTGGGCGGCGCAGGGCGTCAGGGTGCGCAATCCGGCCTTCGACGTCACGCCGGCCGAACTGGTCAGCGGCCTGATCACGGAAAAGGGTGTCGTCCTCGCGCCTGATCGCGAGAAGCTCGCCGCGCTATTTCGCTAGGTGTGCATTCGAGGCGGTTGTCAATCCGTGGCGATATACTGCATCCAAACCTCAACGCCCGGCTCGACCGGGCATCTTTTTTCGGAGGCAGCATGACCCAGGATGAACTCAAGCAGGCCGTGGCGCAAGCGGCGATCAGGTACGTGGCGGAAAATGTGCCGGCGGGCAGCATCGTCGGCGTGGGCACCGGTTCGACGGCCAACTGCTTCATCGATGCGCTGGTGCAGATCAAGGACCGCGTCGGCGCGACCGTGGCCAGTTCCGAGGCGACCAAAAAGCGCCTTGAGGGACATGGCTTCATGGTGCTCGACCTGAACGCGGTGACCAGCCTGCCCGTCTATGTCGATGGTGCCGACGAAATCACGCATTCCCTCGAAATGCTCAAGGGCGGCGGCGGTGCGCTGACACGCGAAAAGATCGTCGCGGCGGTGGCCGACCGGTTCGTCTGTGTCTGTGACGCCAGCAAACTGGTTGCCACCTTGGGCACTTTCCCCCTGCCGATCGAGGTAATCCCGATGGCGCAGGCCTATGTGGCGCGCGAGATCGTCAAACTCGGCGGTCAGCCCAAGTTCCGCGATGGCTTCATCACCGACAACGGCAACGTTATCCTCGATGTGCATGGTCTGGCCATCGATGCTCCCGTCGCCATGGAGGCGACGCTGAATGCCATCGTTGGGGTGGTCACCAACGGCCTGTTCGCCCGGCGTGGGGCCGATGTGCTGTTGTTGGGCACGCCTGCCGGCGTGCGGCAAATGGTCTGCTGAAACTGACCGTCTGCAACAATTTCGTCATCTAAGCCCTATACACTGGGCGAACCATCCATCCAGCCGCAGGAGCACTACGCCATGACCGACCACACCATGAAGCAATTCGATACCGAGTTGCAGAATATCCGCAGCAAGGTGTTGCAATTGGGTGGCCTGGTCGAGCTGCAGATCATCCGCGCCATGGAGGGCCTGGCCGAGGGTGATGTGGCCCTCTGCGAGCAGGTGATCGAGACCGATCATGAGGTTAATCGGCTGGAGGTGGAGCTTGACGAAGCCTGCGTGCATATCATCGCCAAGCGCCAGCCTGCGGCGATCGATCTGCGCATGATCATGACAGTGATCAAAACCATTACCGACCTGGAGCGCGTTGGTGATGAAGCCAAGAAAATCGCCAAGCAGGCGCGTGCGTTGCACTCAAGTGATATGGCTTATGTGCCGCGCATCGAACTGCGCCATTCCGCCAATCTGGTCGTCGCCATGTTGCGCCAGGCGCTCGATGCCTTCGCCCGTTCCGATAGTTCGGTGGCCACCGAGGTGGCACGCCGCGACAAGGAAGTCGATGCCGAATTCAAGGCGGCGATGCGCCAGCTGATTACCTTCATGATGGAAGATCCGCGCACCATCACCCGGGCGCTGGAACTGCTGTTCATTGCCAAGTCGATCGAGCGGATCGGCGACCACTCCAAGAATATCTCGGAATACGTGGTTTACATGGAAAAAGGCCGTGATGTGCGCCACCTCGGGATCGAGGGGATGGCGCGCGAGATCGAGAAGAGCTGAGGATTCAGCCGCGCGGTGGTACGTAACCGCCGACGCTGTCCGCACCATCGCCGAAGAAGTGTTTGTCTACCTGTTCGACCAGATATTTGCGGTGCTGCGCATCGGCCAGGTTCAGGCGGTTCTCGTTGATGATCATCGTCTGCATGCGGATCCACTGCTGCCAGGCTTCCTTCGATACATTCTCGAACAGGCGCCTACCCAGATCGCCCGGCATCGGGGGAAAGTCGAGGCCTTCGCTTTCGCGACCCAGCTTGATGCAATTGACCATTCTTGCCATGAGGGTTCCTTTGCGTTGGGGATGAGCGGATTCTAAAGCATGGGATGCTGTTTCGACGGCTGTAGGTCATTACGACAACGCCTTGACGAACACCTTGGATTTGCGCTGGAAGTTGTAGAGTTTGCGCCGTGATTTCGGCAGATCATCCAGGCCCGTCTCAACAAAACCACGTTCCGTAAACCAGTGGGCAGTGCGGGTCGTGAGCACATAGAGCCGCTTGAGTTTCAGCGCTTTTGCCCGCCCTTCGATGTGCCGCCGCAACTGATCGCCATAGCCGGCCCGCCGGAAATCCGGCATCACTGCGAGGCAGGACAGTTCGGCTGCCGCCGGCTCGCCGCGCGCTTTCGACAGGGGATAGAGGGCGGCGCAACCGACCACCACGCCGTCATGTTCGAGCAGCGAGAAGCGGGCGATTTCCAGCTCGATGCGCTCGCGGCCGCGCTTGACCAGCGTACCGTCGGCTTCCAGTGGCGCAATCAGGGCCAGCACGGTGGCGACATCTTCCGCCGTGGCTTCGCGCAGGCGGGCCAGCGGCGCACGGGTCATCACGGTACCGACGCCGTCGCGCGTGAACAGTTCCATCAGCATTGCGCCGTCCTGCGCACGGTCGAGGAAATGCACGCGGGCGACGCCGTTGCTGCAGGCCCGCAACGCTTCTTCCAGCACGCGCGCCACCTCGGGTGACTGCTTGACCTTTTTTGCGATCAGTTGCTCAGCTTCCTCGACGGTCAGGGCATCGATGTGCTGGCCTTTCTTGTCGACCAGGCCGGGCGAGTCGCCCAGGAAGATCAGTTTGTCGGCCTTGATGGCGACGGCGACCGCCTCGGCGACCTCTTCCCAGGCGAGGTTGAAGATCTCGCCGGAAGGCGAGGCAGCGATCGGGGTGATCAGCACGACATTTTCCTGCGCCAGGTCGGCGCGGATTTCCGCAGCCTCGACCTTGCGCACGGCACCGGTGAACTGGAAGTCGACGCCATCGACCACGCCCACCGGCTTGGCGGAAACGAAGTTGCCGCCGGTGACGCGCAGGAAGGCACCGGCCAGCGGCGTGTTCGGCAGGCCCTGTGACAGCAGCGCCTCGATCTCGATGCGGGTGACGCCCATGGCGCGCTTGACGCATTCCAGCGTGGCGGCATCGGTGACGCGTAGGCCGACGTGGAAACGCGGCTCCAGCCCGCGTCCCTTCATCTCGGCATCGATCTGCGGGCGGGCGCCATGCACCAGCACCAGCTGGATGCCCATGCTGTCGAGCAGGGCGATGTCGTGGATCAGCGCCTGCGCGACGCCCGTCACCAGCACTTCGCCACCGAAGGCAATGACGAAGGCACGGCCGCGGAAGGCATGGATGTAGGGTGCTGCCTGACGGACCCAGGCGACCAGCCGGGCATCCGCCTCAGCCTGGCTCGGGGAAGGGGCTTTCTCAGTGCTCATGGTACGAACGCATCATCCTTTCTTCTTGCTGCTCTTGTCGGCCGCCGCCACGCCCTCGGCGCCGGGCTGGGCATCCAGTGCCGCTTCCAGTCGCTGGCAGATCGTGTGCAGGATCTTCACCCGCGCGAAGTTCTTGTCGTTGGCCTCCACCAGTGTCCAGGGGGCGTTGCCCGTGCTGGTGTGGTCGACCATATCGCACACGGCCTGATGGTATTCGTCCCACTTTTCGCGGTTGCGCCAGTCTTCCTCGGTGATCTTGAAGCGCTTGAACTCGATCTTCTCGCGCTCCTTGAAGCGCTTGAGCTGTTCTTCCTTGCTGATCTGCAGCCAGAACTTGACGATGATGACCCCGGAATCGGAAAGATCGTGCTCGAAATCGTTGATCTCGGCGAAGGCGCGCAGCCAGTCGGCATCGGCGCAGAAGCCCTCGACGCGCTCGACCAGTACGCGGCCGTACCAGGTGCGATCGAAGATGGACACCCGGCCGGTGCGCGGGATGTTGCGCCAGAAGCGCCACAGGTAAGGCTGGGCGCGTTCTTCCTCGGTCGGCGCGGCGACCGGTACGATCTGGTAGTCGCGCGCGTCCATCGCCGCGATGATGCGGCGGATCGCCCCGCCCTTGCCGGCCGCATCCGAGCCTTCGAAAGCGCACACCAAAGAACGGTTCTTGAAGCGTGGATCGCGTACCAGTTCCGAGAGCTTGCCCTGCCACTTGGCCAGTTGCGTCTCGTAGTCGTCCTTGAGCATCAGGTTCTTCGGCTGCTTCAGTTCCGACAGCACGTCGCGGCCGTCGATGTTCGGCCGCGCCGGCGGCGCCACCGGCGTGGTCTGCCGGTCGGCATCGGCCAGCTTCTGGCGGATGGCTTCGAGCAGGATCTTGCCGGTGGTCAGCGAACGGTAACGGTCGTCCTCGCCCTCGATGATGATCCACGGCGCCCAAGGGGTATTGGTCATGCGCAATACGTGGCCGACCACGTCCTGCAGCTTGTCGTAGGTCTTGAGCCGGTCCCAGTTCCATTGGGTGACGCGCCAGGCGGTCTTGGGATCCTTTTCCAGCGCCTTGAGGCGGCGCTTCTGGCCGTCCTTGGTCAGGTGGAACCAGAACTTGAGCACCAGCGCGCCCTCGTTGACCAGCATGGCCTCGAAGCGGTTGATCTGGTCGATGCGCGCATCCATCGCCGCCTTGGTCATGCCGCCGTCGATGCGGTCGTGGATCGGGCTGGAATACCAGGAACCGGCGAAGATGCCGACGCGGCCCTTGGGCGGCAGGGCGCGCCAGTAGCGCCACATGAACGGCCGCTGGCGTTCCTCGTCGGTGGGCGCGGAGAAGGCGAGGGTGGAGATGTAGCGCGGGTCCATCCACTCGTAGAGCACGTTGATGGTTTCACCCTTGCCGGCGCCGTCCTGGCCGCTGACCAGTACGATCACCGGAATCTTGCCGTTCTCCTTGAGGTCCCACTGGGCGTCCTGCAGCGCCGCACGTAGGGCGGGCACTTCCTTCTTGTAGGTTTCCTTGTCGATCTTGTGACCCAGTTCCGCCGATTCGAACATGTTGTTCTCCCTAGAAATCGCCCCACAATGACTGTAGCGCCGCCAGCAGTGCGATGCCGGCGGTTTCGGTGCGCAACACCCGCGGTCCCAGACTCACGGCCTGGAAACCGGCCACCTGTGCGGCCTGCATTTCCCCCGCCTCCCAGCCGCTCTCAGGACCGACCAGCGCACTCACCGGGCCTGCCGGGCGCGGCAGCGACTTGAGGGAAACACCCCCCTCGGGCGCCAGTAGTATTCGGAGTGCATTCTGCTCCTCTTTTTGCTTCATTGTCTGTCCCAGATAGCGTGGCAAATCGATGACGGGCGCCACGCCGGGTACCCGGTTGCGGCCGCACTGTTCGCAGGCGGCACCGGCGATCTGGTTCCAGTGGGCGATGCGGCGCGCCAGCCGTTCGCCGGTCAGTTTGAGCACGCTGCGTTTGGCGGCCAGCGGCTGGATGGCGGTGATCCCCAGTTCGGTACATTTCTCCACCACCCAATCCATCTTGTCGCCGCCCGGCAAGCCCTGCACAAGGGTCACGGCCAGCGGCGCTTCGGCTTCGCGCGCGCTGAAGTCTTGCAACGCTACGCGTGCCGTCCTGCCAGCGCCGACTATTTCGGCCAGCCACTCGCCGCCCTGGCCATCGAACAGGATCACGTTGTCGCCGATTCCGAGTCGCAACACCCGCAGGGCATGATGTGCGGATGCGTCGGGCAGGTCCAGCAGCGCGCCGGGCGACAGGGTGCAGGTATCAGGGGGGCAGTGGAAGCGGGGTATCATTGATGCATTATTTCACACAGGCTGATTGCTCATGGCGTTTGGGTTTCACCTGCCACTGCCCTTGTTGAAAAAGCTGGCGATCATCGCAGCCGGCGTGTTGGCTGCGGTGCTGTTGTTCCTCTGGCTGGCCCTGCCGCGCATTGTCCAGTCGCAGGCGGAAAGCTATGTGGCGGAAAAGACGGGCCATCGCCTGAGCATGGATCTGCCGCAGTTCAACCCATTCACGCTGAGCCTGCGGCTCGCCAGGCTGAAACTGGCCGATCCCGACGGCCAACCGCTGCTCGCCTTCGACGAGTTGCTGGTCGATTTCTCCGCGTCCAGTCTGCCCATGCGGGCCTGGGTGTTCGATTCGATCCGCCTCGACGGCCCGGCGGTGACACTGACCGAACTGCCGGGCGGCACGCTCAACTGGATGCCCTTTCTCGCGGCCTTCCAGGGCAAGGAAGAACAGCCGGCCTCCACCGGCCTGCCCCGCCTTGACATTCGCAGTTTCATTCTCGCCAACGGCCAACTCGATTTCGCCGACCGGCGCAGCACGCCCGGCTTCGCCGTGCAGGTCGAGCCGCTCGACCTGAACCTGACGGATGTCGCCACCCTGCCCGACGATAGCGGCACTTTCAGGATTGCCGCCCGGACCTCGCTGGGCGCGCAGCTTGACCTGGCGGGCAAGCTGGACCTCGACCCACTCATGCTGGCTGGCACCGTGCAGATCAAGGGCTTGCCGCTCGACCCGTTGGCACTTTACCTGAAGGACGTGTTGCCGGTCGCGCCGGCCGGGGTTGCCGCAGTGACGGCCAGCTACCGGATTGGCAATGGCGGCAAGCAGCTGAAAGTGTTGATCGACCAGATCGAAGCGCAGGTGACCGGCCTGTGCGTGCCGCTCGATGCCCAAGGCACCGGCGTGGCGCTCGGCAGCGTGGCCTTGCAGGGCGGTAGCGTCGATCTGGCGGCACGGCAGGCCAGGCTGACCAAGCTGACGCTCGGTCAGCTCAATCTCAGCGCCGTGCGCAATGCCGCAGGTGAGATCGATCTCGTCAAGGCATTCGCGGCGCTGACGAGTCGCCGCTCCGAGGCAGCCTCCGCCGCGCCCGCAACGGCTTCCTCACCCTGGGACTTCCGGATCGAACAGTTCGCTATCGCCGACTCCACCGTGTCCTTCCGCGACGAAGGCGTGTCGCCTGCTGCGGAATTCCGCATCGAGGGCCTGGCCCTCCAGGTCAAGGATATCAGCGAAGACCTCAAGTCGCCCTTGCCGGTCAGCCTGAGCTTCGATGTCGCCGGCGGCGGCCGCTTCGAAGGCGCGGGGACGGTCATCCCCGGCGTGCCGAGCGCCGACCTCAAGCTCAAGCTGACCGACCTGGCGCTCAAGCCGGCCGAGCCTTACCTCGCGAGCAAGGCGACCCTCGACATCGTCAGCGGCCGCCTGTCCAGCGAGGGGCGCGTGACTCTGGATGACAAGGGGCCGGCCTATCGCGGCGATTTTTCCCTGCGGGAACTGCGTATCAACGAGGCGGGTACCAGCGACAGCCTGCTGGCTTGGAAAAACCTCGCCACCAACGAACTGAAAGTGACGCCGCAGCGGCTCGACATCGGCGAACTGCGCCTGGGTGGGTTGAATACCCAGCTGATCATCAGCAAGGACAAGACCGTCAATTTCCAGAAGGTGATGAGGTCGGCACCCGCTCCCGCCACTACGGAACCGGCGCCTGCCGCCGTCCCGCCAGCGCCGACTTTTTTGGTCAATATCGACCGGCTGCGCTTCTACACGGGTTCACTCTACTTCGCCGATCATTCGCTGCTGTTGCATTTTGGCACGCGCATCCACGGCCTGCGCGGCAGCATCAATCATCTGTCCTCGCAGCCCGGCGGGGCGCACGGCCAGGTCGAACTGGAAGGCGAGGTGGACGACTACGGCATGGCGCGCGCCATCGGCCAGGTCGACCTGTTCGATCCGACCGGCTTCATGGATCTGCGCGTGCTGTTCAAGAATGTCGAGATGACGCGCCTGACGCCTTATGCGGCCACCTTCGCCGGCCGCAAGATCGATTCCGGCAAGCTTTCGCTCGACCTACGTTACCAGATCAAGCAGCGCCAACTGCAGGGTGACAATCGCGTCATCATCGACCGGCTGACGCTCGGCGAACGCGTCGAGAGCGCGACTGCGAAGGACCTGCCCCTCGACCTGGCGATCGCCATTCTTGAGGACTCCGACGGGCGCATCGACCTCGGCCTGCCGGTCACCGGCAACCTCGACGATCCCGAGTTCAGCTATGGCGCCATCGTCTGGATGGCGATCAAAAATGTCCTGACCAAGATTGTGACCGCGCCCTTCCGTGCGCTGGCCTCGCTGTTCGGCGGCAGCGACCCGGTCGAGAGTATCGCCTTCGAGGCGGGCGTAGACAAGCTCACGCCGCCCGAGCGTGAAAAGTTGGTGCGTCTCGCCGAGGGGCTGGCGAAGCGGCCCGGCCTGAACCTGGCGGTGGCGGGGATCTTCGCCGAGGCCGATCACGTCGCCCTGCAGGATGTGCAACTGCGGCGCGCCGTGATGGCGCGCATGGGGCAGCGCGTTTCCGAGAACTGGGACCCCGGCCCGCTGTCGACCGGCCTGCTGGCGGTGCGCGAGGCATTGGAAAAACTGTATGGCGATCGCTTGGGCGGCAGCGACCTGGCGGCACTGAAGGAAGGTTTCCGCAAGGCCAATCCCGGCCAGCTCGAGGAGAACCTCGCGGGCAGGATGATGTCGCGCTTGTCCGGCCTGCTGCGCGAAAAGAAAACGCTGAGCGAAGAGGAGGTGAGCCGTCTCGCCGGCGCCGACTTTTATGCCATCCTGTACGAACGCTTGCGCCCCACCGAGAGAGTCAGTGACGAACGTTTGCTGGCGCTCGGCAAGGCGCGCGGCGACGCGGCCCTGGCGACCCTCAGGGAAACCGGCCTGGCGACCGACCGCATCCACCCGCTGCCGCCGGAAAAGGGCGAAGGCAGCGAAGGCACCGTCCCGCTCAAACTGGTGTTCGAGCCCGTCATGAAAGACTGAAAGGAGAATCGCATGGCCAGTACCCCTACCCCCGTCTGCAATTTCGGCTTCAAGGCGCCCGATTTTTCACTGCCGGGGGTTGATGGCAAGCAGCACACCCTGGAAAGTGCGCGTGGCCCGAACGGCCTGCTGGTGATGTTCATCTGCAATCACTGTCCCTACGTCAAGGCGGTGATCGATCGTATCGTGCGCGACGCCACCGAACTGGAAATGATCGGGGTGAACAGCATCGCCATCATGAGCAACGATGCGACCGCGTATCCCGAAGATTCCTGGGACGGCATGGTCGAGTTCGCGCATCGCCACGCCTTGCCCTTCCCCTATGTACTCGACGAGACGCAGGCAGTCGCCAAGGCCTATGGTGCCGTGTGCACGCCGGATTTCTTCGGTTTCAACTGGAACCTCGAACTGCAATACCGTGGCCGGCTCGATGCGTCGGGCAAGGAGCCGGCACCCGCGGATGTGCGTCGCGACCTCTTCCTGGGCATGAAGGACATGATGCATGCGGGCCAGGGCCCGCGTGACCAGATTGCCAGCATCGGTTGCTCGATCAAGTGGCGCGTATGATGGATTCCGCCGTCCTGCCAGCGCCGACTTTTCATGACCGAGCCCCACGTTTCCCTGCCAGGCAATCCCCATAGCGATGTGCGCTTCGAGCATGTCTTCGTTGCGATGTCGGAAGGCATGGCATTGCATCGTGTCGTTTACGATCCTGCCGGCAAGGCCAGCGACTATCTGATTCTCGATGTCAATCCGGCCTTCGAACAGCAGACCGGGCTGACCAGGGATGCCGTTGTCGGTCATTGGGCCTCCAAAGTCTATGGCGCGGAGGCGGCCCCTTTTCTCGAAATCTATGCGGAAGTCGCGCGCACCGGGAAGCCAGCAGTGTTCGACCAGTATTTCGCTCCCCTGGACCGGCATTTCCACATCAGCGTGTTTTCGCCGGGCCCCGACCAGTTCGCGACGATCTTCGCGGACATCACGGTGCGGACACGAATGGAACAGCAGTTGCGCAATGCGCACGAGCAAGTGCAAAGCATACTCAAGGCGATTCCCGACCTGTTGTTTGAGGTCGGGCTGGACGGGTGCTACCACGACTACCACTCGCCGCGCAGCGAGGTGCTGGCCGTTTCCTGCGAAACTCTGCTGGGCAGGCGGGTAAGCGACATTCTGCCGGCCACCGCCGCCGCTGTTTGTCTGCACGCATTGCAGGAGGCAGATGCGAGAGGCTTTACCTCCGGTCAGACCTTTGCCCTGACCCTGGACGGCGAGGAAAAATGGTTCGAGCTTTCGATTGCGCGCAAGGAGGGTGAATATCCCGACGGGCCGCGCTTTGTCGTGCTTTCGCGCGACATCACCGGACGCGTCGTGGCCGAGGCGGCCAATCGTGCCAAAAGTTCCTTCCTGGCCAACATGTCGCACGAGATCCGCACGCCGCTCAATGCCATCACCGGCATGGCGCATCTGATCCGGCGCGCCGGTGGCCTGCCCGCTGATCAGACCGAGCGGCTCGACAAGCTCGAAGCGGCCGGCGAACATCTACTCGAACTCATCAATGCCATCCTCGACCTCTCCAAGATTGAGGCGGGCAAGTTCGAGCTGGAAGAGCTTCCCTTGCAGGTCGAGAGCATTCTGGGCCATGTTGTCTCGATCTTGCACGAGCGGGCGCGGGCCAAGCATCTGAATCTGATCATCGAGGTGCATGATCTGCCGCGGCATTTGCTGGGCGATCCGACCCGGCTGCAACAGGCTCTGCTCAATTACGCCGCCAATGCTGTCAAATTCACCGAAGCCGACACCATCACCCTGCGTGCCCGGGTTGTGGAAGAAACCGCCGAGGAGGCGCTCCTGCGCTTCGAGGTGCAGGACATGGGCATCGGCATCGCGCCGGACATCCTGCCCAAACTCTTCACCGCCTTCGAGCAGGCCGACAACACCACTACCCGCAAATATGGCGGTACCGGGCTGGGGTTGGCCATCACCCGCAAACTCGCCCGTCTCATGGGCGGGGATGCCGGCGTCACCAGCACGCCGGGCAGCGGCAGCACCTTCTGGTTTACCGCCCGGCTGCGGCTGGGCGAGTCATCCGCTGCCGTAGCTGCGGATGACCGGGTGCTCCGCGCCGAAGATATCCTGATACGCGACCATGCCGGTCGTCGCGTCCTGCTCGTGGAAGATGAGCCGATCAATCAGGAAATCACCCTGATGCTGTTGGAGGATGTCGGGCAGCGGGTGGATCTTGCCGAGGATGGTGTGGCTGCTGTTGAACTGGCCAGCTGCAACCACTATGACCTGATCCTGATGGACATGCAGATGCCGCGGATGGATGGCCTGGAAGCCACTATCCGGATTCGCCAACAGTCCGGGGGTGCCAGCGTGCCGATCCTGGCACTGACCGCCAATGCCTTTGCCGAGGACCGGGCACGCTGTTTCGCCGTCGGCATGAACGATTTCATCGCCAAGCCGGTCAAGCCGGATGCGTTGTTCGAGGCCTTGCTGAAATGGCTTTCCGAGGGCCGTCGCTGAATTCGAATTCCCGGGCCCGCGCCGACTTTTTATCGCTTGATGACGGGAGGTTCCGCCAGCAGCTTCGGTGCCTCGGTGAGCAGGAAGTTGCGAAAGGTTGCGGCGAGCGGCAGCAACTCCTTTTCGGCGCGATGCACGACGAACCAGCGGCGCACAATCGGCGTGCCGGTGACCGGCAGTTTGACCAGGCGGGCAACCTCGCATTCGAGCGACACGGTATGCGCCGAAATGAAGGCGAGCCCCAACCCGGCCATAACCGCCTGCTTGATAGTCTCATTGCCGAGCATTTCGATCGACTGACGTGGCGCGATGCCGGCATCGGCGAAGTAGCGCTCCATGGTTGCGCGTGTGCCGGCACCGGGTTCGCGGATCAGGAAGGTTTCGTCGTTGAGCAAGTGCGGGGCGATCTGTTGGTGCAGGGCGAGCGGGTGATCCGGTGGCGCGATGATGACCAGCGGATGGTCGGCGAAGGCTTCCGCCACGGTGGCGAATTCCTGCGGCGGTTGGCCCATGATGGCGAGGTCGATCTCGTTGTCGGCCAGTTGCCGCACGATGGTCTGGCGGTTGAATACGCGCAGGTCGATCTCGACGCCCGGCTGGCGGCGGCGGAATTCCGCCAGCAGGCGTGGCGCGAAATATTTCGAAGTGCTGACCACGCCGATCGACAGGTGACCGCCGCGTACCCCCTTGATTGCCGCGAGCGCTTCCTCGGCTTCGCGCAACTGCTGGGCGATCAGCCGCGCATGGCGGGCGACCTCCTTGCCGGCATCGGTGAGGTAAACCTTCTTGCCGACCATTTCGGTGAGTGGCAGCCCGGCCGATTCCTCGATCTGCTTGACCTGCATCGACACGGCCGGCTGAGTGAGGTGCAATTCCTCGGCGGCGCGCGAGAACGACAAATGCCGCGCCACGGACTCGAAAACTTTTAGCTGTCTAAGGGTGACGTGTTTCATGGCTGAACTTTATCATTGCAATAAGAAATTGTGAATGTCACTTATGATGATGAACCATTATCTTTCGCGCCATGAAACCCCTGCAAGCCCTGATTTTCGACGTTGATGGCACGCTGGCTGACACCGAGCGTGACGGCCATCGCCCCGCTTTCAATGCTGCCTTTGCGGCGGCGGGCATGGCCTGGCACTGGGATGAGGCGCTCTATGGCGAACTGCTCGCCGTGACCGGCGGCAAGGAGCGCATGCGCTTCTTTGCCGAAAAGTACGATCCGGCCTTTCTGCGGCAACCGGATGCGGCCGAGCGCATCAGGATCCTGCAAGCGGCCAAGACAAAACACTATCTGCACTGCGTCGAACGCGGCGACATTTCGCTGCGACCGGGCGTCGCGCGCCTCATCCGTGCGGCCCACGCGGCCGGCCTGCGGCTCGCCATCGCCACTACCACCACGCCCGAAAACGTTTCCGCCCTGTTGCCCGAGGAACTGATGGCGCTGTTCGAGGTCATCGGTGCCGGCGACATCGTGCCGGCCAAGAAGCCGGCGCCCGACATTTACCAATGGGTGCTGGCGCGCCTGAACCTTCCTCCCGGCGTCTGTCTGGCGCTGGAAGATTCGGCCAACGGACTTCAGTCCAGCCGTGCGGCCGGCATTCCCACCGTGGTGACCGAAAACGAATTTACCCGGGGGCAGGACTTTTCCGGGGCGCTCAAAGTGCTGCCCGATCTGGCCGAAACCGGCTTGGCGGAGCTACAGGTGATATTCGGGCGTAGCTTATCGTCGACATAAAAACTTGTGAATGTTATTTATGGATTGGCCTCTTTATGATGCCGTCCATCGTAGCAATACCGACACACCACACTGCATAAGACAAGGAGAGGGACAATGGATCAATCAAGCCGCTATGCCGACCTGAGCCTCAAGGAAGAAGACCTGATCAAGGGTGGCAAGCACATTCTGGTCGCCTACAAGATGAAGCCGAAGGCCGGCCATGGCTATCTGGAAGCCGCCGCCCACTTCGCTGCCGAGTCCTCGACCGGCACCAACGTCGAAGTGTCAACCACCGACGATTTCACCAAGGGCGTCGATGCGCTGGTCTATTACATCGACGAAGCCACCGAAGACATGCGGATCGCCTATCCGATCGACCTGTTCGACCGCAACGTCATCGACGGCCGCTTCATGCTGGTTTCCTTCCTGACGCTGGCCATCGGCAACAACCAGGGTATGGGCGACATCGAGCACGCCAAGATGATCGACTTCTACATGCCCGACCGGGTGATCCAGATGTTCGACGGCCCGGCCGTGGATATCAGCAACCTGTGGCGCATCCTCGGCCGGCCGATCAAGGATGGCGGCTACATCGCCGGGACGATCATCAAGCCCAAGCTGGGCCTGCGTCCCGAACCTTTCGCCCAGGCGGCCTATCAGTTCTGGCTCGGCGGCGACTTCATCAAGAACGACGAACCGCAGGGCAACCAGGTGTTCTGCCCGCTCAAGAAAGTGCTGCCGCTGGTCTATGACGCCATGAAGCGCGCCCAGGACGAAACCGGCCAGGCCAAGATTTTCTCGATGAACATCACGGCCGACGACCACTACGAGATGTGTGCCCGCGCCGATTACGGTCTGGAAGTGTTCGGTCCCGATGCCGACAAGCTGGCATTCCTGGTCGACGGTTACGTCGGCGGCCCCGGCATGGTGACCACCGCCCGCCGCCAGTATCCCGGCCAGTACCTGCACTACCACCGTGCCGGCCACGGTGCCGTCACCTCGCCGAGCGCCAAGCGCGGCTATACCGCTTTCGTGCTGGCGAAGATGTCGCGCCTGCAAGGTGCTTCCGGCATCCACGTCGGCACCATGGGCTACGGCAAGATGGAAGGCGAGGGCGACGACAAGAACATCGCCTACATGATCGAACGCGACGAGTGCCAGGGCCCGGTTTACTACCAGAAGTGGCATGGCATGAAGCCCACCACGCCGATCATCTCCGGTGGCATGAATGCCCTGCGCCTGCCCGGCTTCTTTGAGAACCTCGGCCATGGTAACGTGATCAATACCGCCGGTGGTGGTTCCTACGGCCACATCGACAGCCCGGCTGCCGGTGCCGTCTCCCTGCGCCAGGCTTACGAGTGCTGGAAGGCCAAGGCCGACCCGATCCAGTTCGCCAAGGAACACAAGGAATTCGCCCGAGCCTTCGAATCCTTCCCCAAGGATGCCGACAAGTTGTTCCCCGGTTGGCGCGAAAAGATCGGAAGCCATAAGTGAGTCAGTACCACGTCAAGTGCGAACCTTTCTACCAGCCGCAAGGTCGGGAGGTTGCGCTCTACGAGGCGGCCTACGCCGCCAAGTTGCCCGTCATGGTGAAAGGCCCGACCGGTTGCGGCAAGTCGCGCTTCATCGAGTACATGGCGTGGAAGCTGCAAAAGCCGCTGATCACCGTCGCCTGCAACGAGGACATGACGGCCAGCGACCTGGTCGGCCGCTACCTGCTCGAAGCCAACGGCACGCGCTGGCTCGATGGTCCGCTGACCACGGCTGCCCGCATCGGCGCAATCTGCTATCTCGACGAAATCGTCGAGGCGCGGCAGGACACCACGGTGGTGATCCACCCGCTGACCGACCATCGCCGCACCTTGCCGCTCGACAAGAAGGGCGAACTGGTGGCTGCCCATGCCGATTTCCAGCTGGTGATTTCCTACAACCCCGGCTACCAGTCGCTGATGAAAGACTTGAAACAATCGACCAAGCAGCGTTTCACCGCCTTCGATTTCGACTACCCCACGCCCGAACTGGAAATCGCCATTCTGGCCAGGGAAACCGGCCTCGCCGAAGGCACGGCCGCCAAGCTGGTCAAGATCGGTCAGGTCGGCCGTAACCTGAAAGGGCACGGGCTGGATGAAGGCATCTCGACGCGCCTGCTGGTCTATGCCGCCACCCTGATCAAGCGCGGGGTGGATGCCGGCGATGCCTGCCGCATGGCACTGGTACGGCCGATCACCGACGACGCCGACATTCGCGCGACGTTAGACCACGCCATCGATACGACGTTCATCTAAAAAGTCGGCGCTGGCAGGACGGCACTACAATGCTGCGGAGTCAGGCTTTGGGGTGAAGCAGAAGCGGCATGGGGGCGACATGATCGACGAGACGGAAATTCAGTTTGCGGCACGGCGCATCGGTATGGCAGCCCGCCAGCCCGCCCGTGTGATCCTCTTTGGCTCCCACGCACGTGGCAGCGCTGACAAGGATTCTGACGTCGATTTGCTGGTGGTGGAAGAGCATTTTGACGACAAGGCCGCCGAATATCTGCGGCTCAGGGAAGCCATGGGTACATTGCCAGCAGGTGTTGACCTGCTGTTGCTCTCACGACATGATTTTGACCGGCGCAGTCAGGTCAAAGGCACGCTAGCCTATCGTGCCAAACAGGAAGGTCGTGTGTTGTATGACACCGCAGCTTGAGGAAGCGTGCCGTCTGCTGAAGCTGGCAGAGCGCGATCGCGAGACTTTCGAGATTTTGGCGAATGCGGGCAAGCAAACGCATGCGGCGGCGGGGTTTCATGCGCAGCAGGCGGTCGAAAAGGCCATGAAAGCGCTGCTTTGCCTGCGGGACTGCGACTTTCCTCGCACGCACGATCTGGAAAGTTTGCTGGCGCTTCTCGCCAGTGCCGGCACCTTGCCGCCCGTGACGGCAACTGACTTGCGACCTCTGACACCCTATGCCGTGGACTTTCGCTACGACGACGAAATCGCTTCCCTGATGACGGTCGATGCGATGCGTGGGTTGGTGCAGCGGGTACTTGGTTTTGCAGTAAGCCAGATCGCGAGCAGTGGTTGAAGTCAGCACCCTAAAAAGTCGGCGCTGGCTTATTTGTATTGACAAGTTAAATACATAAGCTAGGATGGGCGACATGGATATCCGCTTCGAACTCGACGGTACTTTATTTATCTGGGACGAAGCCAAGGCATCCATCAACATCCTCAAGCACGGCATTGGCTTCGAGCAAGCTGCCACGGTATTTTTTGACCCGCTGTTCCGGCTCACCGATGCCAGTCGCAACGACGAAGTGCGAGAAGCCGTTGTTGGCTACAGCAACCATGGCAATCTGCTGTTCGTGGTGCATGTGGTGATCGAGGATGACGCCGTCCGCATCATTTCCGCCCGCAAGGCCACTTCCGAGGAGCGACGCCACCATGAGCATTCCTGACCGACTCAAGACCCGACTGGTCAAGGACCGGCCGATGACTTCCATTACCCTGCGCATTCCGGTGGACGTGGTCGAATCGATGAAGCATATCGCCCCGCTGCGCGGTTTTACCGGCTATCAGGCGCTACTGAAATCCTATCTGAGCGATGGTCTGCGGCGCGACGAGGCGCAGTTCGCCGACGGGCCCACCGCGCGACTGATTGCCGCCCTAAAAAAACGTGGAGTGGCTGACGATGTCCTCGATGATGCCGCGCGCGAACTGGCTGCCTGACAGAAAAAGTCGGCGCTGGCAGGACGGCAGGATGTGGTACCCAATGATCCAGCCGCTGATTGAAAATGTTAAATTGCATGAACCCATTTTCTCAAGTTGATATCCATGGCTCTGCAGTTGTCACTTCCCTATGACGCGATCCGCGATTTCTGCCATGCGCATGCCGTGCGCGAACTGGCGGTATTCGGTTCCGCCGTGCGCGATGACTTCGGCAGCGCAAGCGATGTCGATGTTCTGATCGATCTTGCTCCCGGTGCGCGTCTCGGCCTGATCGGTTTGCAGCGCATGCGCGATGAATTGTCGGCGCTGATCGGCCGTCCCGTCGATTTGCTGACTCGCAATAGCCTGAGTCGCCATATCCGGGAAGAGGTGTTGCGCGAGGCTCAGGTCATTCATGCGGAGTGACCGGCTGTATCTGGGCGTGGTCTCCTTGCTGGCTGATCAATAAAGTCGGCTCTGGCAGGACGGCTAATCAACCCCCTTGACGTGTCCGTCTAGCCACTCCGCCGCCTCTTGATCGCCCTGCGTGGCCGCTTTCTCCATCCACTGCCGCGCCGTGTCGAGGTCTCGTTGCAGGCCACGGCCTTCGGCGTAGAGCAGACCCAATTCGCGCTGGCCGACGGCATCGCCTTTCTCGGCGGCATCGAGAAACCAGCCAGCGGCCTCTTCCGCATTCGGCGTTACGCCGATGCCGTCGCGCAAGACATAACCGACTGTCGTGCTGG
>JACDZI010000063.1 GCA_013426785.1 Rhodocyclaceae bacterium
TCCGGGTGCCGGTCGAAGAAGCCGGGGGTGTAGCCGCGATTGGCGAGGTCGTCGAGTTGCGTCACCAGTTGCGCATCGAAGGGCCGGCCGGCGACGGCGTCGTCGATCGCCTGTCGATAGGCCTGGCAGGTGCGGGCCACGTAGTAGGCGGACTTGGTGCGCCCCTCAATCTTCAGCGAATCGACGCCGATGTCCACCAGGCGCTGCACATACTCGATGGCGCGCAGATCTTTCGAGTTGAGGATATGGGTGCCGTGCTCGTCCTCCTCGATCGGCATCAGCTCGCCGGGGCGGGTTTCCTCCTCGATCAGCCGGTATTGCCAGCGGCAGGAATTGGTGCAACTGCCCTGGTTCGGATCGCGGTGGTTGAAATAGCCCGACAGCAGGCAGCGCCCCGAGTAGGCGACGCACAGGGCGCCATGCACGAACACTTCCAGTTCGATGCCGGGACATTGCTGGCGGATCTCGGCGATCTCGTCGAGCGACAGTTCGCGCGAGAGGATGACGCGCCGCACGCCGACCGACTGCCAGAAGCGCACGGCAGCGTGGTTGACCGTGTTGGCCTGCACGGAAAGGTGGATGGTCATTTCCGGCCAGGTCTCGCGGATCATCGCCATCAGTCCGGGGTCGGCCATGATCAGCGCGTCGGGCTTGAGCGCCACCACGGGGGCCATATCGGCGAGGTAGGTCTTGAGCTTGGCGTTGTGCGGGAAGATGTTGCTGACGACGTAGAACTTGCCGCCGCGACCATGCACGAGATCGATGCCCTCCGCGAGCTTGTCGATCTCGCCGAACTCGTTGTTTCTGACCCGGAGCGAATAACGCGGCTGGCCGGCATAGACGGCGTTCGCGCCGAAGTCCAATGCGGTCTGCGCCATCTTCAGGCTGCCGGCGGGGGCGAGCAGTTCGGGGGTGGCCATTTATCGTTTGCCTTGCAACAACACGATTACCGCGCCGGCGCCGCCTTCGACCGTGCGTGCCTGGCAGTAGGCGAGTACTTCCAGCCGCTGGGCCAGCCAGCCGAGAACCAGGCGCTTCAGTACCGGGATGCGCCCCGGCGAGCCGTGGCCCTTGCCATGTACGATGCGTACGCAACGCTGGTCGAGGGCCAGGCATTCGGCGAGGAACAGGATGACCTGCTGACGCGCTTCGTCACGCTGCATGCCATGCAGGTCGAGGTGGGCTTGCACCACCCAGCGGCCGCGCCGCAGGTCCTTGAGCACTCTGGGCGACAGGCCGGGCTTGAGCCAAGTGGCTTCGTCGCCGCCTTCGAGCGCCAGTTGGAGCAGATCGACATCCGAGAGTGATTCGCTGAGCGCAGCGCGTTCATCCTTATCCCGCTGGCGTGGGATTGCCGGCGGCGGGGGCGGTTCGTGATGCACGCGACGAGTGTGGTCGGAGGCGAGTGGGATCGCATCGCCGACGGCTTCCCGGAACAAGGCGCGCGATGCGTCATCAAGCGTCCTGTTCATCACCTCACCCCAGGTTGTCGAGGTACTTCTCGGCGTCCAGGGCTGCCTGGCAGCCGGTGGCAGCCGAGGTGATGGCCTGCTTGTAGATGTGGTCCTGCACGTCGCCGGCCGCGAACACGCCGGGCAGTGAGGTGGCGGTGGCGTTGCCCGCCCGGCCGCCCTGAGTGACGATGTAGCCGTTCTCCATGTCGAGCTGGCCGGTGAACAGGTCGGTGTTCGGCTTGTGGCCGATGGCGATGAACACGCCCATCAGGGCGATGTCTTCGCTTGCGCCGCTTTTCACGTTGCGGATGCGCATGCCGGTGACGCCGGTCTTGTCGCCGAGCACTTCATCCAGCACGCAATCCCACTTGATGGTGACCCTGCCGGCCTTTTCCTTCTCGAACAGATGGTCCTGCATGATCTTCTCGGCGCGGAACTTGTCGCGGCGATGCACCACGGTGACGTGGCTGGCGATGTTGGCGAGGTAGAGCGCCTCTTCGACGGCGGTGTTGCCGCCGCCGATGACGGCCACGGGCTGGTTCTTGTAGAAGAAGCCGTCGCAGGTGGCACAGGCCGAAACGCCCTTGCCGGAGAATTTTTCTTCGGAAGGCAGGCCGAGGTATTGCGCCGAGGCGCCGGTGGCGATGATCAGCGCGTCGCAGGTGTATTCGCCAGCGTCGCCGACCAGCCGCATCGGCTTCTCGGTCAACCTGGCCGTGTGGATGTGGTCGAAGATCATCTCGGTGTTGAAGCGGGCGGCGTGTTTCTCGAAGCGCGCCATCAGTTCGGGACCCTGCACGCCGTCGGCGTCAGCCGGCCAATTATCCACCTCGGTGGTGGTCATCAGCTGGCCGCCCTGGGCCATGCCGGTGATCAGCACCGGGCTGAGGTTGGCGCGTGCGGCATAGACGGCGGCGGTGTAACCGGCCGGGCCGGAACCTAGGATGAGGAGCTTGCAATGGCGTGCGGACATGGAGAAATCCTTTCAAATCAGTGACGGCGATTATATCGGCCGAAAGCGGCGGGATTCGTTGCCTGTTCCGCCGATCGGCGGCCGGCGCTCGCGCGAGAATCGGCACGTCCATCCTGTCCCATAGCGTCGAAAAATCCCTCCATGTCCGCCGCCACCTATTCGATGTCGCACAAACCCGCGCCTTCCCAGCCGCTGCCCGAGCGCATCGCCGTGCTGGTGCATGAGGCGCGCTGGCTGGCCATTGCGGCCATCGGACTCTATCTGGCGCTGATCCTTGGCGGTTACCACAAGGCCGATCCCGGCTGGTCGCAGGCGGCCGACGTCGAGCACATCCTGAATTCCGGCGGCCGCTTCGGCGCCTGGTGCGCCGACCTGCTGCTCTACCTGTTCGGCCTGTCGGCCTGGTGGTGGGTCGGGCTCTTGTTCCTGCTGGTGGCGACCGGTTATCACCGCGTCAGCGGGCTGTTCGGCGACGACCGGCGACCGTTCTTCATTGCATTGACCGGTTTTCTGGTTTTACTGGTCGCCAGTTGCGGGCTCGAAACCATGCGCTTCTGGAGTCTGGCGACCCCCTTGCCGCTGGCACCGGGCGGCATGCTCGGTCATGAAGTCGGCCGGCTTACAGCCACCTATCTCGGCTTCACCGGCGGCACCTTGCTGCTGCTGGTGGCAATGATGGCCGGCTGGAGCCTGGCGACGGGTCTTTCCTGGCTGTGGATGGCCGAAAAGCTCGGTGGCCTGCTGGAAGTGAGCGTGGCCGGCGTCATCGGTTTCTGGGAAAGCTGGCAGGATCGTCGCTACGGGCGCGGTGTCGCCGAACGGCGCGAAGCGGTGGTCAGCGAGGTGTGGAAGGAAGTCGAGGACAACCCACCCGTGCCGCTGCGCATCGAGCCCGTTGCACTGGAAATCCCGCGCGCCAAGAAAGCAGAAGTTCGCATCGAGAAGGAACGTCAGGCACCCTTGTTCTTCGACGCGCCGGGTGAGGCGCTGCCGCCGCTGCATCTGCTCGACGCAGCACAGCACAGCAACGAGGAGTTGCCGAGCGCCGACACCCTTGAATTCACCTCGCGGCTGATCGAACGCAAGCTGGCCGATTTCGGCGTGCAGGTAAAGGTGACCTCCGCCCATCCCGGCCCGGTGGTGACGCGTTACGAGATCGAACCGGCCACCGGCATCAAGGGTTCCACCATCGTCGGCCTGGCCAAGGACCTGGCGCGGGCGCTGTCGATGATCAGCATCCGCGTCGTCGAGACCGTGCCGGGCAAGAGCTGCATGGCGCTGGAATTACCCAATCCGCGCCGCCAGACCGTGCGCCTGACGGAAATCCTCGGCGCCAAGGTCTATCACGACATGCATTCGCACCTGACCATGGCGCTCGGCAAGGACATTTCCGGTCAGCCGCTGGTCGCCGATCTCGCCAAGATGCCGCACCTGCTGGTGGCCGGCACCACGGGTTCAGGAAAATCCGTCGGCATCAACGCCATGATCCTGTCGCTGCTCTACAAGTCCGAGCCGAAGGACGTGCGTCTGATCCTGGTCGATCCGAAGATGCTCGAGCTGTCGGTCTACGAAGGCATCCCGCACCTGCTCGCACCAGTGGTCACCGACATGAACAAGGCCGCCAATGCGCTGCACTGGTGCGTCGGCGAGATGGAGCGCCGCTACAAACTGATGAGTGCCATGGGCGTGCGCAACCTGTCCGGCTTCAACAGCAAGGTCAGGGAGGCCGAGAAGGCCGGCACGCCGCTGCCCGATCCGCTGGCGCTGCAGGGCAATCCCGACTCCGGCGTGCCTTTCCTCAAGCCGCTGCCCCACATCGTGGTCGTGATCGACGAGCTGGCCGACCTGATGATGGTGGTCGGCAAGAAGGTCGAGGAGCTGATCGCGCGGCTGGCGCAGAAGGCGCGCGCCTCCGGCATCCACCTGATCCTCGCCACCCAGCGGCCGAGCGTCGATGTCATCACCGGCCTGATCAAGGCCAACATCCCGACCCGCATTTCCTTCCAGGTGTCGTCGAAGATCGACTCGCGCACCATCCTAGACCAGATGGGCGCCGAGGCGCTGCTGGGGCAGGGCGACATGCTCTACCTGACGCCGGGCACCGGGCTGCCGATTCGCGTGCATGGCGCCTTTGTTGCCGACGACGAGGTGCATCGCGTCGTTGACCACCTGCGCAAGGTCGGCCGGCCGGAGTTCATCCACGACGTGCTGGCCGCACCGCCGAGCGAGAACGCCGAGGGTGGTGTCGCGGAAGACGGCGATGTTGAAAACGACCCGATGTACGATCAGGCGGCGCAGATCGTGCTGCAGACCCGCCGGCCGTCGATCTCGCTGGTGCAGCGCCACCTGCGCATCGGCTACAACCGCGCCGCGCGCATGATCGAGGCGATGGAGCGTGCCGGCCTCGTCTCGCCGATGAACGGCGCCGGCCAGCGCGAAGTGCTGGCGCCGGAACAAAGCGACTAGATAAAGTCGGCGCTGGCAGGACGGCGTTAGGGATGAGGGATAATGCACCCATGCGCATCCTCATCCTGCTTGGTGGCCTGTTGTTTTCCACACTCGCCGCCGCTTCCGGCATCGACCAGCTCAAGGCCTTCTGGGCCAATACCCATGCGGCTCAGGGTACGTTTTCCCAAAGCGTCATCGCCAAGTCCGGCCGCAAGCCGCAGAACTCGACCGGAAGTTTCGTCCTCGCCCGACCCGGCAAGCTGCGCTGGGTCTACGAAAAGCCCTACCAGCTGCTGCTGGTGGCCGACGGCGCGAAACTGTGGACCTACGATGCCGACCTCAACCAGGTGACCATCGGCAAGGTCGACCAGGCGCTCGGGTCGACTCCCGCCGCCTTGCTGACCGGCGATGGGTTGGACAAGTATTTCACGCTCGCCGAGGCCGGCAGCGCCGACGGGCTGGACATCGTCGATGCCGTGCCCAAGGCCAACGACAGTACCTTTACCCGCGTTCGCATTGGCTTGGCCAACAAACTGCCGCGCCTGATGGAAGTGCAGGACAACTTCGGGCAGACCACCACGCTACTGTTTACCGAATTCCAGCCCAACCCGACATTGCCCAAGGATGCCTTCCGCTTCGTGCCGCCCAGGGGGGCCGATGTGGTCGGCCAGTGATCAGCGGCTGTCCGTCGCCAGCCTGAGGCCGAGGCCGATGAACAGCGCGGCACCGAGGCGGCGGCCCCAAGCGCGCACGCTGCCCGTCCGCAATACCGGCGCGAGGCAGCCGGCGGCGAGGGCATAGATTGAGTCTGTCATCGCGGCGATAGCCACGAACAGCGTGCCGAGCACCAGACTCTGAGCGAGCGGCTGGCTGGCCGCATCGATGAATTGCGGCAGGAAGGCCGCAAAGAAGAGCGTGGTCTTCGGGTTGAGCAGTGACACCACCACGCCGTCGCGGAAGATCTGCAGCGAGGTTGCCGGCGGAGGCGATATTGCTTCCTGGGCTTGTTCTCGGGCACGCAGCATCTGCACACCGAGCCAGACCAGATAGAGCGCCCCGGCGATCTTCACCAGCGAGAAGGCGAGCGCGGATACGGCGAACAGGGCGGCGAGGCCGATCGCCGCTGCCGCAGCGTTCCCCAGGTTGCCCAGCGCGACGCCCGCGACCGAAGCCAGGCCGGCGCGCCGGCCCTGCACCATGCTGCGCGTCAGGATGTAGAGGACCCCTGGACCGGGGGTTACCGCCAGTACGAAACTGGCGAGCAGGAAGGTGGACAACAGGGGCCAGGCGGGCAGCAATTCGTTCATGGCCGGCATTTTGCCACAATAAGTCGGCGCTGGCAGGACGGCGTACTCGGTCAGCGCAGCCGCTTTGCGAAATGGTGCGAGGTGATGTCGAGCTTGCAGCCGAGATAAAGGCGATGCGCATCGTGGCGCTGCACCCCGGAATCGAGGTGCAACTGCGCGCAGCCGAGCGAACGTGCCCGCGCTTCCAGCCAGTCGAGCAACGCGCCGCCGTGACCGTTCTTGCGGCTGTCGGCGACGGTGACCAGATCGTCGATGTAGAACGACTTGCCCCAGGCGAGGAACTCGGCGACACGGTAGCCGGCGACGGCACAGACCCGGCCGCCATCGCGCAGCGCCACCAGCGCATAGCCGTGGTTCGCCATCTGTCGTTTGACCTGGGCCAGAAAGCTGTCCTCGTCAAGGTGCGGGCGCAGTTCGCGCATGACGGGCCAGCAGGCGCGGAGTTCGTCTTCGGTTTCGGCCGGGCGGATGTCCATGATTGTGCGTTAGCGAATGAGATATCAGGATTATGGCGGATCGGCGGCGGCGTTTATCATGTGCAGACCATGGTGGCCGATCTTTTCAACGCAAACAAGCCCCACGCCCCCCTTGCGGAGGCCTTGCGCCCGGCTACGCTCGACGAAGTGATCGGCCAGCAGCACCTGCTTGGGCCGGGCAAGCCGCTGCGGCTGGCCTTCGAATCGCGCACGCCGCACTCGATGATCCTGTGGGGGCCGCCGGGGGTCGGCAAGACCACGCTGGCGCGGCTGATGGCCGACAGCTTCGATGCCGAATTCATCGCCCTGTCCGCGGTCTTTTCCGGGGTAAAGGACATCCGTGTCGCGGTCGAGCAGGCACAGCTGACGCTGGCGCAGAACGGTAGACGCACGCTGCTGTTCGTCGATGAAGTGCATCGCTTCAACAAGGCGCAGCAGGATGCCTTCCTGCCCTATGTCGAGCAGGGGCTGCTGACCTTCATCGGTGCAACCACCGAGAATCCGTCCTTCGAGGTCAATTCCGCACTGCTGTCGCGGGCGGCGGTGTATGTGTTGAAGCCCTTGGCGAGTGAAGAACTGCATGAACTGTTCATCCGTGCCCAGCAGCATGCCTTCCCCGATCTTGAATTCGAAGCGGACGCCATCGAGCGGCTGGTCGGTCATGCGGATGGCGATGCACGTCGGCTGTTGAACGTCTTGGAGACGCTCAGGACTGCCGCGACCGCCGCCGCTTGCCGTCTTGTCAGCGCCGACTTTCTGGCCGAGGCATTGGCTTCCGACCTGCGCCGCTTCGACAAGGGCGGCGATGCCTTCTACGACCAGATCTCGGCCCTGCACAAGTCGGTGCGCGGATCGAATCCGGATGCCGCGCTCTACTGGTTCGTGCGCATGCTCGACGGCGGGGCCGATCCGCTCTACCTCGCGCGGCGCCTCATCCGCATGGCCTCGGAAGACATCGGCCTGGCCGACCCACGCGCCCTGCGTATCGCCCTCGATGCCGCAGAAACCTACGAGCGGCTCGGCTCGCCGGAGGGCGAACTGGCGCTGGCCAACGCGGTGATCTACATGGCGGTGGCGCCCAAGTCGAACGCGGCTTACCTAGCCTACGGCGCGGCGCGCAAGTTCGTCGGCAAGGACCAGAGCCGGCCGGTGCCGGAACACCTGCGCAACGCGCCGACCAGGTTGATGAAGGATCTTGGCTTCGGCAGCGAGTACCGTTACGCCCACGAAGAGCCCGAAGCCTACGCGGCCGGCGAAGACTATTTACCCGAAGGCATGCCGCGCATCGACTGGTACCGCCCGACGCCGCGCGGGCTGGAGCAAAAAATCGGCGAAAAACTTGCCCACTTGCGCACCCTGGACAAGCAGGCGAAAAAGAAACGCTGATCAGGATGCCGGATGGTTGACGGCAAACTGCTGACAGGCGCGCTGGGCCGTCTGCAAGGTTTCGGCATGGCCGCAACGCTGCGCGTCGCACACCGCGTTCTTCAGCAGGCAACGCAACACCTCTGCACCCTCGCCGGATTGCGCGAGGCAGCAGACCAACTGGACGGCTGCACCGTAGGGCAGGTGTTCATGTTCCGCAACAGCACTGGCCTCATCTTCGGTCAGGTCGCTATAGTCGAGACAATCCTTGAACGAAATCACGTGCTTTCCTCCTAAAATGGCGCGCCTGCCGTTTCACCTGCCCACACTCTCTTTCTAGCGGTACGCCCGGCTTTTACAAGGACATTCAGATGCTCGATATTCAACTGCTGCGCAACCAGCCCGAACTGGTCGCGGCCGGTCTCGCCCGCCGAGGCGCCGTTATCGACCTGACGGCCTTTGAGGCGCTCGAAGCGCAGCGCAAGGCAGTGCAAACGCAGACACAAGACCTGCAGGCCAAGCGCAATACGCTCTCGAAGCAGATCGGCATGCTGAAAGGGAAGGAGGCCAAGGGCGAGGAGGTCGCGGCGGTTATGGCTCAGTTAATGTCCGAGGTGGCCGGGCTGGGCGATGCGCTCAAGGCCAACGAGGATCAGCTCGCCGTCTTGCTGCCCGAAGTCGATGCCTTCGTGGCGCGCATTCCCAACCTGCCTCACGACAGCGTGCCGGGTGGTCGTGACGAAAGCGGCAACGTCGAGATCCTGCGCTGGGGTACGCCGCCGGTGTTCGACTTTTCGCCCAAGGACCATGTCGATCTCGGCGAAGCGCTCGGGGGGCTCGATTTCGAGTGCGGCGGCAAGATCGCTGGCAGCCGTTTTACGGTGATGAAGGGGCAGATGTCACGATTGCACCGTGCGCTCGCCCAGTTCATGCTCGATGTGCATACGGCGGAACACGGCTACACTGAAGTGTCGGTGCCCTATCTGGTCAATCCGGACAGCATGTTCGGCACCGGCCAGCTGCCGAAGTTCGAAGAAGACCTGTTCCGCATCGAGCGCGCGGATGGCAGCCGGCTCTACCTGATCCCCACCGCCGAAGTGCCGGTGACCAACATCGTGCGCGGCGAGATCCTTGATGCGAGTGCGCTGCCGCTCAAGTTCGTCTGCCACACGCCCTGTTTTCGCTCCGAGGCGGGCAGCTACGGCAAGGACACGCGCGGCATGATCCGCCAGCACCAGTTCGACAAGGTCGAGTTGGTACAGATCGTCACGCCCGAGCAATCCTGGGACGCGCTGGAAGCGCTAACCGGCCACGCCGAGACGATCCTGCGGAAATTGAACCTGCCCTACCGCAAGATGGCGTTATGCGCCGGGGACATGGGCTTCTCCGCCGCCAAGACCTACGACCTTGAAGTCTGGCTGCCGGCGCAGAACACCTATCGCGAGATTTCTTCCTGCTCCAACTTTGAGGCTTTCCAGGCGCGACGCATGCAGGCGCGCTGCCGCGACGTGAAGGGCGGCGGCAAGCCGCGTCCGCTGCATACGCTCAACGGTTCGGGCCTCGCGGTCGGCCGCACGCTGGTGGCGGTGCTGGAGAATTACCAGCGTGCCGATGGCAGTATCGTCGTGCCGGCGGCGCTGCGCCCCTACATGGGCGGGTTGGAAATCATCGGCGGCTAGCTCAGCGGTACTGAGGGTTTTGGCGGCTTGGCGGGTTTGCGCTTCATCACTTTCTGACGTGGCGGTTCCCCACCCCAACTGGGCGGGGTATGGGGCGGAGTCAGTCTCGACAGCACGTCGTAGTAATTGCGAATATTTTCGACCAGGATGACTGCCTCGCCCCCACGGGCGCGCCCGCTTTTGAGCCGGTTGTAATACTCGGGCCGCGCCAGCAGCGGTAACACCTGCTTCATGTCGACCCACAGGTTCGGGTCGCGATTGAGCGATGGCGCGAAGTGGCGCCCACCGTTCAGGTGTCCCATGCCGAGGTTGTAGGCGGCAAGGGCAAACCACAGGCGATCCGGCGGCTTGATTTCCTCCGGCAGATCGTCCCTCAGTTGGGCCAGGTAGTTCGCGCCGGCGTGAATGCTTTCACGCGGGTCGAGACGATTCCTTACCTTCAAGCGGTCGGCGGTGTCTTCTGTCAGCATCATCATGCCGCGCACGCCGGTGGGGGAGGTGGCCAGCGGGTCCCACTTTGATTCCTGGTAGGCGACAGCAGCCAGCAGGCGCCAGTCGATGCCGGAGATTTCCTGAGCCTCGTGGAACAGGTTGCGATATTCGGGCAGTCGGGTTCGAACGTTTTCGAGGAAACCGGCAATGTCCCGCGCATTGAGGCGGCGGATATGGCCGAAATAGCGGTCATCCAGACGGCGCAGCGTGCCGTCCGCCCTGGCGGCTTCGATGAAATGGACAGCCTTTTCATGCACGGCGGCCTCGTCGACATGAAAGGCCCACACATAGGCCAGCTTGCCGGGCAACTCCAGCGCCACGTCGAGGTCGGGATTGAAATTCGCGGCCACGGCAAAATGCAGGTCATCGGTGGCGGCCAGGTCATGGCGGCGCCGGGCAACCCCGGCGAGCAGTTCGAGTTCGTCGATGCCGGCCTGCTCGACGAGATTGGGTGGCGGGCTGATGTCAAGTGCGCGGATCGCCCGCAATTGCGCGGACTCGGGCATGGTGGCGATCTCCCGCCCGGCGAGATCTTGGGGCGTATCAATGGATACGGCGCTGGCGTGCCGGACGATCAGTTGCCGCGTTTCGCGCAGTGGAGGCGTGAAGCGCAGATGGGGGTCGCCATACTGTGCCGGTAGTGTGGCGGCCATATGTACCTCACCGTCGCGAACCATTGCCAGCAGTGACGGATAGTCCTTTGCAGTCACGAAGCGTAGTTTTACGTTCAGGGTTTGGGCGAAAAGTGCTGACAGGTCGCGGCTATAACCCTCAGTCCCTTCGCTTAATCCCGCCGACTGATGGAAGATCGGGTCAGCCGGCAAACCTACGATCAGCGGCTGCGCGCTACCCGGCGGCTCGAGCTTTGAGCAACCGGTGAGGAGGATCAGCAAGAGGGCCAGAAAACGTCGAAAAAACATCCCGAACCGCAAAACCTCTTTTTCGAGCACGCAGTCAAGGGCGTGCCGTGATTTGCGAAGGTGACACGGTTATAATCCGCGGCGCCGGAGAGGTGGCAGAGTGGTCGAATGTACCTGACTCGAAATCAGGCGTACTGCAAGGTACCGTGGGTTCGAATCCCACCCTCTCCGCCAGTCTCATTTTCCCCCATAAAGCTGGTTGCAAGAAGCCTCGCAAAGTTTTATTTGCAATCACTTCGTTGCAGCCTAAAATCCGACAAAATAAATCAAGTAATAATCTGCGCCCCCAATCTCACGGAGAGTTAAAAATGATCAACGTCAATGGCAGGGAAATCGAAACCGACGCCGAGGGCTTCCTGGCGAACCTCGACGATTGGTCCGAGGAGGTTGCGGTCGTACTCTCCGCGCAGGACGAACTGGCGCTCGACGAGAGTCGCTGGCGCGTCATCAACTGGATCCGCGACTACTATGCCGAGAATTCCACCGCACCCAATCTGCGCATGATGACGAAACTGATTGGCAATGACTTGGGAGAAGTATTTTCTGACAAGAAATACCTGTTCGACCTGTTTCCCTATGGCCCCGCCAAGCAGGCGGCGCGCTATGCGGGGATGCCTAAACCGACGGGTTGCGTCTGATTTTCGGTCCGGCTCGCCGTCCTGCCGGCGCCGACTTTTCTGCCCCCGGTTGCCACGCCGGCACCAGATGCCGCTTGCCGTTGCCGATCAGGTCGGCGCGGCCCATTTCCTTGAGGGCTTCGCGCAGCAGCGGCCAGTTCTTCGGGTCGTGATAGCGCAGGAAGGCTTTCTGCAATTTCCGCTGCCGGCCGCCGCGCACGACGGCCACTTCCTCGGAATCCTTTGAAACGCGCCTGAGTGGGTTTTTCCCGGTGTGCCACATGCCGGTGGCGATGGCCAGCGGCGTCGGCAGGAAGGTCTGCACCTGGTCGAGGCGGAAATCGTTGCGCTTGAGCCAGAGCGCGAGTTCCAGCATGTCCTCGTCCGTCGTACCCGGATGCGCGGCGATGAAGTAGGGGATCAGGTACTGCTCCTTGCCGGCGGCCTGCGACGCCGCCTCGAACATGCGCTTGAACTTGTCGTAGCTGCCCATGCCCGGCTTCATCATTTTCGAGAGCGGGCCGGCTTCGGTGTGCTCGGGCGCGATCTTCAGGTAGCCGCCGACGTGATGGGCGACCAGTTCCTTCACGTATTCGGGTGAACGCACCGCGAGGTCGTAGCGCAGGCCGGAGCCGATCAGGATGCGCTTGACGCCGGGCACCTGCCGCGCGCTGCGGTAAAGGTGGATCAGCGGTCCGTGGTCGGTGCCGAGGTTTTCGCAGATGTCGGGATAAACGCACGAGAGCCGCCGGCAGGCTACCTCGATCCTGGCGTCCTTGCAGGCCATGCGATACATGTTGGCGGTCGGGCCACCGAGGTCGGAAACGACGCCGGTGAAGCCCGGCGTCTTGTCGCGGATTGCCTCGATCTCGTGCAGGATCGATTCCTCGGAGCGGCTCTGGATGATGCGGCCCTCGTGCTCGGTGATCGAGCAGAAGGTGCAGCCGCCGAAGCAGCCGCGCATGATGTTGATCGAGAAGCGGATCATCTCCCAGGCGGGAATCTTCGCAGCGCCATAGCTCGGGTGCGGCGCGCGGGCGTAGGGCAGCCCGAAGACATGGTCCATCTCGGCGGTGGACAGCGGCATTGGTGGCGGGTTGAGCCAAAGGTCACGACTGCCATGACGCTGCACCAGGGCGCGCGCATTGCCGGGATTCGATTCGAGGTGGAACAGTCGCGAGGCTTCGGCGTAGGAGATCCTATCTGCCTTCACTTCTTCGTAAGCAGGCAAGCGCACGTAGGTGAGCGCACGCTCACTGACGGATTTCCGTCCGTTGGCTTCCTGCCAGTCCGGTCCGGGCGTCGAGTCGGCCGGTGCCATGAAAGCCGTGCCGCGCAGGTCGCGTATCTCGTTGATCGGGGTGCCCTTGGCGAGGCGATGCGTCAACTCGATCAGCGCGCGTTCCGCGTTGCCGAACAGCAGCAGGTCGGCCTTGCTGTCGACCAGCACCGAGCGCTTGACGGTTTCCGACCAGTAGTCGAAATGGGCGATGCGGCGCAACGAGGCTTCGATGCCGCCGATGACGATTGGAGCGTTCTTATATGCCTCCCTTGCCCGCTGGGCATACACGGTGACGGCATGATCCGGCCGTTGGTCCGGTGCGCCGCCCGGCGTATAGGCGTCGTCGGAACGGATTTTCCGGTCGGCCGTGTAGCGGTTGACCATCGAATCCATGTTGCCGGCGGTGATGCCGAAATAAAGATTCGGCTGGCCGAGGCGGCGGAAGTCCTCGGCCGATTTCCAGTCGGGTTGGGCGATGATGCCGACGCGAAAGCCTTGCGCTTCGAGCAGGCGGCCGATCAGGGCCATGCCAAAACTCGGATGGTCAATGTAGCCATCGCCGGTCACGACGATGATGTCGCAACTGTCCCAGCTCAGCGCTGCCATCTCGGCGCGCGTCGTCGGCAGGAAGGGGGCGACGCCGAAGCGCTTGGCCCAGTAAGGGCGGTAGGAAGTGATGGGTTTGGCGGCGGTCACGCCGCCAATGTTACGCGGCTAATCGGACGCGGCTCTTTTCCGGCACATGCCGCGCCAGGAAGTCCATCTGGTCGGCGAGGATCTGGCGGTTGGAGAGGATCAGGTATTCCGCCTTGTTCGGCACGTAGGGAGCGTAGAGCAGTTGCATGCGGGCCTGTTCGGGCGTGCGGCCGCTCTTTTTCTGGTTGCAGGCGCGGCAGGCGGTGACGACGTTCATCCAAATGTCGCGTCCGCCCTGCGAGACTGGCAGGACGTGGTCGCGGGTCAGTCGC
>JACDZI010000064.1 GCA_013426785.1 Rhodocyclaceae bacterium
GACAGGTCCTGGTTCCCCGCCGCAATCTCCTTCGCCGCCGTGTTGATCGCGTCCGTCGCTTCCTTGATCCGCCTCACCACTTCCCGCAACCGCGCCACCGTGGTGTTGGTGTCGTCCTTCAACTGTCCAAACGTCCCTTGATACTCCCCCGTAATCGTCTGCGTCAGGTCGCCCTGGGCCAAGGCATTCAGCACTTCCGCCACGTCGGACAAACCCTTCGCTGAGGTGGCAACCAGCTTGTTGAGTCCCTCGGCCAGACTGAGGAAGAAGCCCTGCTTGTTGTCCAGCGCCAGACGCTGCGAGAAGTCGCCCTGGGCAGCGGCCGCGATGATGACTTCGACTTCCTTCTCGACGGTGACTTCGACCGTACGGTCGAGCCATTGCGTCACGCGACCGAGATATTCGCCCTGGGCATTGCGCACGGGGGTGGCGGTCACGCGAATGTTGTGACCGCCCATGCCGATGTCGAGGGTACGGGGAGCCTTCAATTCGACGCGATAGACAGCCTTGGCCTCTTCCTCGTTGAAGTAGTCGGCCAGTTTCTTGCCCATCAGCCAATCGGCGCTGAAACCGGGATGCTGCGCCTGCATGCCGGGTACCATTTCCGTCCATAAGTTGCGTGCCGCCTGATTCATGTAGATCAGCTCATTGCGCTCGTCCGAAATGGTCATCGGCATGGCGGCGCCATCAAGGGCGATCTTGATGCGCGCCATCTCGTCGGATGTCCGCTTTGTTTCGGCGACCTCGAAACCGAGGCGGTTCTGCATGGTCTCGATGCCCTGCAGGACCTGCCCGATCTCGTCGTAACGCGTGCTGTCCACCGCATTGTCATACCTGCCGGCCGAGAGCGCCTTGAATGCGGGCAATACCTGTTCATGGAGTGGCCGGTAGATGATGACCCGCACCATCCAGATGATGATGCCGACCAGAATGAGGCCGACCAGCAACGACATTCCCATCAGCAGTTGCTTCATGGTCCGGGCGATGGCCTCGAACTCGTCGACGTAGGTACCGCCGCCGATCAGCCATTGCCACTCGCCGACGGTGTCGAATACGGCAATCTTCTCGCGAGGCGCGCTGTCACCGAGTTCGGCATTGGCCCAGGGATAACGCATCTCGCCTTGTTTCTGCGCGATCATTTCCTTGATGAACTCGCGCCCGGAAGAATCCTTGGCAGCAAGGATCGACTGACCTTCCTTGGCCGGATGGATCACCGCCATGCCCTGATCCTTGCCTGCCTTGGCGTCAAGCACATAGAAATAGCCGCTGCTGCCGACCTTGAATGCCTTGATGTGCCGCTTCAGTTCCGCCACCTCGCCGGTGACGTCCATGCCGACGAAAAAGATGCCGATAACCTTGCCGGCGGCATCTTTGATCGGGCGGTAGGACGTGTAGTAATCCTTGCCGAACAGCTTGGTCTTTCCGACAAAATTATCTCCGGCGCTGATCTTCGCGTGGGCCGGATGATCCTTGCCCAGCAGGGTACCGATGGCGCGTTCGCCGTTTTCCTTCTTGAGCGAAGTGGCAACGCGCAGGAAATCATCACCCTTCCTGACGAACAGCGTCGCCGCCGCGCCACCGCTGGACGTGGTGAACCGGTCGACCTCGAGGAAGCGGCCGTTCATCGCCGTATCGCCATGCATGAGCACCACGTCGTCGCCATTCGCCTCCAGCGACATGGGGTTGGGAAATTGGCCGGAGAAGATGTCGCGGAGGCGCGTGACATCCCGTTTCAAGGCACTGTCGAGCACATCGACCATGCCGCGAATCAGGTTGAGGTTCTGGTGCAATTCCACGACCCCCTGCTGTTCGAGGACGCTGCCCATGTGGTTGCCGAGCAGTTGAGCGCTTACCCACATGATCACCACGGCAGCGATGGCGCAGCCCATAACCAGCTTGCTGGTGAGCGACGACTGCCTGATCTTCCGGGCAAAGCCAGCCAGTGGCGAAGTGGAGACCACCTGGCCGTCGAGCACTTTCAGGCCGGCCGCCTTGCCCTCGCGAAAGTCGCGATACGCTTTTTCGCAGGCTTCCACCGCATCGCGCGGCGGCTTGCGGCGCACCGACATGTAGCCGGTCACCTGTCCACCCTCCCAGATCGGCGCGGCGTGCGCCTCGACCCAGTAATGATCGCCGTTCTTGCAGCGGTTCTTGACGTAGCCGACCCACGGGCGCCCCGCTTTCAGGGCATCCCACAGATCCTGAAACGCTTCCGGCGGCATGTCGGGATGACGCACGATGTTGTGCGGCTCGCCGATCAGTTCTTTCTCGGTGTAGCCGCTGATGTCGAGAAAATCCTTATTGACGTAGGTAATGCGCCCCTTTAGATCCGTTTTCGAGACGATCATAGAACTGTCGACGAGCAGGATTTCCTTGCCGGTGACGGGGAGGTTAGTGCGCATGATGTAATCCTCTCGGTGATTCTCAGGTAGTAGCGGCTTCGTCAACCAGAGCCATTTCGGCCGAGATCATCAGGTTTTCGATGTCCACGATGATCAGCATGCGTTCGGCGAGGGTGCCCAGGCCCTTGATGTAGCGGGTATCGACACTGGCAGCAAACTCCGGGGCAGGGCGGATCTGGTCCTGGCGCAGGCTGGTCACGTCCGATACGCCATCGACGACGATGCCGACCACGCGGCCTGAAATCGACAGGATGATGACCACTGTGAATGGCGTGTAGTCGGCCTCGCCAACGCCGAACTTGATACGCATATCCACGATCGGCACGATGATGCCGCGCAGGTTGATTACCCCCTTGATGAAGGCCGGAGCGTTGGCGATGGTGGTGGGCTGCTCGTAACCGCGAATCTCCTGCACCTTGAGGATGTCGATCGCGTATTCCTCCGGCCCGAGCGTGAAGGTCAGAAATTCCTGGACGTAACCGCGCTCGTCTTGGTCAGCAGCCTTGTTGTTGGTGTCCTGAGCCATACAGGTTTCTCCTTTGAATTTGTTTCAGGCAGCAGCGGGCAAAATCGTGCGCGCTATGCTAACCAGCATCGAGACATCAAGGATCAGGGCGACGCGGCCGTCGCCCATGATGGTGGCGCCCGAAACGCCGGGCACACGCCGATAATTGGATTCGAGGCTCTTGATCACGACCTGGTGCTGGCCGACCATGGCATCGACGAACAAGGCGGCTTTCACGCCATCCGCTTCGAGAATGATCATGATGCCAGACTCAAGCTTGGTGACCGCCCCGGGGACACGGAAGATTTCGTACAGTGTCACTACCGGCAGATATTCCTCGCGGACCTGGATCAAGCGCTCGACCCCTGAGACGCTCTTGATCATGCCGGGCTCGACCTGTAGCGATTCGATCACGTAGCCCAGCGGAATGATGTAGGTTTCACGCCCCACTGCCACCGACATACCGTCGAGGATCGCGAGCGTCAGCGGCAGGCGCACGGTCATGCGCGTGCCGACGCCGAGCATCGAGTCGATTTCGACGCGCCCGCCCATGGCGGCGATATTGCGCCTGACGACATCCATGCCCACGCCACGCCCGGAAACTTCGGTGATCTGGTCGGCAGTGGAAAAGCCGGCCTCGAAGATCAGCGCGAACACTTCCTGATCAGTCATCTGGTCATGCACGTTAATGCCTCGTTCCCTGGCCTTGGCGAGGATCTTGGTGCGATTGAGCCCGGCACCGTCGTCGCCCACTTCGATGACGATGTTGCCGCTTTGGTGATAGGCCTTGAGGGTAATGGTGCCGACCGGCTGCTTGCCTTTCTCGGCTCGTATCTCGGGTGCTTCGATGCCGTGGTCGAGGCTGTTCCTCACCAAGTGGGTGAGTGGATCCGAAATGCGTTCGATCAGCCCCTTGTCCAGCTCGGTATTTTCTCCGGACAGCTTGAGTTCGACCTGTTTGCCAAGCTTCTGCGCGACGTCGCGCACGACGCGCGGAAAGCGCGAAAAAACGACGGAGATCGGCAACATGCGGATCGACATCACCGATTCCTGAAGGTCGCGGGTGTTGCGCTCGAGCTGGATCAGACCGTCATGCAGGCGTTCGAATTCGACCGGGTCGACCTGCGAAGCCGACTGCGCCAGCATGGCCTGGGTGATGACCAATTCACCCACCAGGTTGATGAGCTGATCGACCTTGTCTACCCCGACGCGGATCGAAGTATCGCCACTCGCCATCGCCTTGGTGGTCGGAACGGCACGCCGGGGTTCGTGCTGGGCTTCATTTTCGACCGGTCTGGGTGCGGCTGGCTCGGACGGCGGCGGGACGGCGGGAACCTCGGCAACCGGCTTGGGCAGCGTATCGACCAAGAAGCCGTAGGAACCATCGGCAGCATCGACCGGCTTGTTCGCCTCGGCGACCGGCGGCAGGGGTTCGAAGAAACCAAATGAGTCTTCGTCCGTCCTTGCGGAAGGAGCGCCCACCGGCGCATCGTCAAAGAAACCATAGGCGCCATCATCGGCAGAACTCGCTTCTCCCAGCGAAGCGATACGGATGCTGTCGTTGCGGGCGACGAATTCGAGGATGCCGCGCACGGTCTCGGCATCGGGCTGGCCGATCAGTTGCAGGTGCCAAGCATGATCGGCACTGGCGGCACGGCCGGCAATGCGCACTTCGCCCTGCCCGGCGAGTTCCGCCACCAGGTTGTCCAGAGTCCCTTCGGCGGCCTCGGCATTGGCATGGCCGTCGAGCTGGAAGAACACATCAAGGCCCGTTTCCCCTAAAAATGTCGGTGCTGGCAGGACGGCACTAGCCACCAAAATTGGAGCGGCAAGAGCAGGTGCCGGCGCGGCCGCGTCTTCGGTCAATTTTCGCAGGCGCCCGCAGATCGCTGCGGCTGCGGCACGGTCGGCTTCGCCGTCGCCCTGATGGGAGGCGAGCAGGTTCTTCAGCACATCGCCGGCAGCGAGGAAGGCATCGATCATATCTTCGCGCAGGCTAATCTCGCCCTTGCGGATGCGATCGAGCAGATTTTCGAGGATGTGCGTGACATCGGCGAGGTCGGTGAAACCGAAGGTGCCGCTGGATCCCTTGATCGAATGGGCGGCCCGGAAGATGGCGTTGAGTTGCTCGGCATCGGGACTGCCGATATCCAGCGTCAACAGCAGGTTTTCCATGCTGTCCAGATGCTCGGCCGCCTCTTCGAAGAAAACCTGATAGAACTGGCTCATGTCGATGGACATGTCGCCTCCTTGGTCGGAATCGGGAGAACGGCCGATCAGCCGATGACTTTCTTGACGACTTCGACCAGCTTCTGCGGATCGAAGGGCTTGACCAGCCAGCCGGTAGCACCAGCCGCCCGGCCCTGCTGCTTCATCGCATCGGAAGACTCGGTAGTGAGCATGAGGACCGGCACGGTCTTGTACTGCGGCATCGCGCGCAGCATCTTGATCAGTGTCAGTCCGTCCATGCGCGGCATGTTCTGGTCGGTCAGGATGAGATTGAAGGTCTTGCCCTTGGCCTTTTCGAGGCCATCCATACCGTCGACGGCCTCGGTGACTTCGTAGCCGGAGCTCTTGAGGGTGAAACCCACCATCTGGCGGATGGAGGCAGAGTCGTCAATCGCGAGGATGGTTTTGGCCATGTGTGTGCTCCTGTATTCAGAAGAGTTCGATGTCGCCTTGGGTCATTGCCTTCTGGTCGACCGGGTTGTGGATGGTCTGCGCTTCGATGGTCTGCAACGCGGCGGCGATCTTGCCCTGCTGGCCGCGCAGCGATGCGATGGCCGCATTGGCATTGGCACTGGCGGCCTCCTGATCGAGGGTAAAACCGAGTGAATTGAGCTGGCCAAGTACGCCTTCCAGCGCATTCACACGTCGCAGGATATGCGTCAGGAGTTGCGACACCATATCCTGGAACTGTAGCGCCGTAATGGCCTTGCCCACCAGCGATTCGACTTTGGCGGCACTGCCGCCAAGGGCGCCGATGGCCTGGATACGAACCACGTTCTGCTGCTCCATGGTGTGGATGATGTCCTCGACCTTCTGCTTCGATTCGAGGGCGAAGGTCATGTCCTGGCTGGCCATGCCCTGAATGGCATGCTCGGTCTGCTTGACTGAGACCTGCATGCCCTGCATGAGGGTATTGATCTGCTGTGAGAACTGGGTGGTGCGGGCAGACAGGTCGCGCACCTCGTCGGCGACGACCGCAAACCCCCGGCCGGCCTCGCCGGCCCGCGCCGCTTCGATGGCGGCATTGAGCGCCAGCAGATTGGTCTGCTTGGCGATGGCCCCGATCTCGGAAAGAATGCCCTGCACGTCCTGGGCATGCCTTGCGATGCTGTCGGTAAGTTCCACCAGTTCCATGCCCAGCTTGCTGTTGCTGATGACGTTATCGACCACGCGCTGCATGACATTGGAAGTGTCATGCACGAAGACATCGAACTGGCTGGCCGCGGCCTCGTCCTCCGATCCTGCCGTGACGGAGATGGTCAGACGGTGCTGCTCGGCGGTCAGCGCATGCATGCCCTGAAAGCTGGCCGTCAGGTCGTCGATGGCATCCTGCAGTAGGCTCTGGACCCGGGCGATCTCGCCACGGGTTGCCTTGAGTTGGGCCGAAAACTGCTCGCCGCATTCGTGCAGGAGGTTGCGAAAACCTTCAAGCAATGCCCGCTCTTCAATGACGGTGGCTTCGTTGTCCGGGATTGTCGCCTTGGAGGTCCATAAGGCAATGGCACGCCAACCCAGGTTAAGCAGGACAAAAGCGATGGTTGCAGGCAACGCTGCGGTCGGTACGAGCAGCGCGAATACTGCGGCCCCGATCGCCGTGAAGGCGAGGCCGGCCCCGAGAGTCTTGTCGAAGAATTGCATCCGCCCTGTGCCTGGTGAGTTATTGAAATGAGGCAGTACGACTACGCAAAACGGTCATTGTTATGAATGAAATGTCCGAAACACGCTCCTGATTGGTAATTTTAGTACCAAAGTCAAGCTGCCGCGGTCCTAACGCGGTCCGGCCGGAGCAGCAGGAACTGCCGCAGGTGCAACCGCTGGCAGAACGCCGGACTGACCAAGTTCCTCGGCATCCTTGACCTCGGCGACGTCTTCCCTGCCGTCGCTCATGATGGCCTCTTCGGTACGCTTGTTCATTACCACGATACTGATGCGCCGGTTGATGGCGTTGTAGGGTTGTTCTTTGTCGAACAGCACGGTGGAAGCGAAACCGAGCACGCGCAAGACCTTTTTGTCATCGAGCCCGCCGGCAACCATCTCGCGCCGCGAGGCATTGGCACGGTTGGTCGACAGTTCCCAGTTGCCGAAGCCCCTGTCGCCCCCGGTATAGGGCATGGCATCGGTATGACCGGACAACGACAGGCGATTTTCAACCTTGTTGAGTACGGGGCCGATTTCGCGCAGGATCTGCTTGGTGTAGGGCTTGAGTTCGGAACTGGCCAGATCGAACATGGGCCGGTTCTGCTCATCGACGATCTGGATGCGCAACCCCTCGCTGGTGATGTCGAGTAGCAACTGGTTCTTGAACTGCTTGAGCGTCGGATTCGCCTCGATCAGCGCCTCGATCTCGGCCTTGAGCCCTTCCAGGCGCTGCTTTTCGAGTTTTTCAAAATCGGCCTTGAAGGCCTGCAAGTTGATGCGCTTCTTGTCAGCGTGGGTCTCGCCCTTCTTCACCTGGCCGTGGGTACGGGTCAGATCCTCACCCCCGCCCTGGATCACTGAAGAGGAGTCGCCGGAACCCGAGCCACCCATCATGGCAACCAGCAACGGCGTCTGGAAAAAGTCGGCGATGCCCTTGAGATCGCCCTTGGTGGTCGAGCCAAGCAGCCACATCAGCAGGAAGAAGGCCATCATCGCCGTGACGAAGTCGGCGTAGGCGATCTTCCAGGCGCCACCGTGCCCACCGGCGCCACCCTTCTTGATTTTCTTGACTACGATTGGCTGCTGGCTGTCGTCAGACATGGTCGCTCATCGGTTCTCAGCAAAAGTCGGCGCTGGCAGGACGGCATCGAAAGCGCCGGTTATTTGCCTTTGCGGGCCTTAAGGTCTTCTTCGAGTTCCATGAAGGTCGGGCGGTCGCCGGAGTACAACACCTTGCGGCCGAACTCGACGGCCACTTGCGGGGCATAGCCGTTCATGCTGGAAAGCAGCACCACCTTGATGCACTGGTAGATCTTGCCGCCCTCTTCAACCTTCTTGTTCATCTGGTTCGCGATCGGCTCGACAAAACCATAGGCAATCAGGATGCCGAGGAAGGTACCCACCAGCGCGCCGCCGATCATCTTGCCCAGCACGGCGGGCGGCTGGCCCACCGAACCCATCACGTTCACCACGCCCATCACCGCCACGACGATACCGAATGCCGGAATCGCTCCAGCCATCGTTTGGACCATATGGGCGGGAAAGTGCGCCTCGTTGTGATGAGTTTCGATTTCGATATCCATCAGATTCTCGATCTCGAAGGCATTGAGGTTGCCGCCGACCATCATGCGCAGGTAGTCGCAGATGAATTCCATCACGTGATGATCATGCAAGACCGAGGGGTACTTCGAGAAGATCGGGCTGGCATCCGGATTCTCGACATCATTCTCGATCGACATCAGGCCTTCCTTGCGTACCTTGGCAAGGATCTCGAACAACATGGCCAGCAGATCCATGTAAAGGGCTTTGTTGTAGGGTGAGCCCTTGAGTACTCCGGGAATCGCCCCGACCACCGCCTTGAGTGCTCGCGATCCGTTGGATGCGACCATATAGCCAATGGTCAGACCGATGATCGCGAGGTATTCAAGCGGCACCCAGAGAGCGCCCAGGCTGCCATGCACGGCATAGGTGCCAATGGAGGCAAGCAGGATGATGACGTAGCCAATCAGCAAAAACATGGACGACCTCGGTGTTTTTTCAACCGGCGCGGGACCGGCACGCGCAAACAGCCGTCATGATAGCGGCAAACCACGGTTTGCTACACACCTCCCCACTTGGGAAAACAAAAAAGGCGCACGCTCCCGCTTGCGGGAGAGGTGCGCCCAGGTCATGCAGGAGCAGGATTCGGCTGGAGCGTCAGGCGGCGATTGCAGCCGCTTCTGCTGCGCGGCGGGTCTTGCCGGCGCGGGCCGGCATGTGGCACAGCCCGCAGACATAATCCTTCTTTGGATCATGGGCATGCGCCACGAAATCGCCACCGCAGCACTTGCAACGGGTCATCTGCAGCATGCCGGCGTCGAAGAAACGCACCATGGTCCAGGCACGGGTCAGGGACAGCACGCTATCCATGCCGGTGCGCTCGATCTGCTCCATATAGAGACGATAAGCCTTGATGATGCGCTCAAGACCGCCTAGGCGGGTGTGGCGTTCGAGAAAATTGAAATAGGCCATGAACAGTGAGGCATGGACGTTCGGCTGCCAGGTCATGAACCAGTCGGTCGAAAAAGGCAACATGCCCTTGGGGGGTGAAACGCCACGTACTTCCTTGTAGAGCTTGAGCAAGCGCTCGCGAGAAAGATTCGTTTCAGCCTCAAGGAGTTGGAGACGGGCACCGAGCTTGATGAGTTCGACGGCGAGGCCAATATCCTTCGCCTCCGTAATGACGGATTTGTTGCGCATGGTAAACCTCCGGGATTCGCTGTTTTAGGGGGAGTCGATCAGGAGACAGACTCGACCGGCCTGCCGGCGGCGAGAATGGCCGCATGAATATGGCCGACGCCACGTTCGCGCTCGTGATTGGCCAACAGATCGATCAACAGGGAATCATCAAAACGGAAGCTGCACAACAGCATGTCGGAACTGGCCATTTTCAGGACCTGTCCGGGGGTGAGAGCTTCCAGAATGTCGGCAATCTCCTCGCTGATGCCCAGACGGAAGATGGCGGATTCCCGATCGGAACGGACCATGTTCTGTGCCAGCATCAGGTAGGCAAGATTGACTTCCTTTATGTCATTGTAGGTGTCAGTCGATTTCATCTTTGCACTCCTTGCATTGCGGCCACCCGGGGCACGGAGACCTTCCGCGCATGCCCGCTTGGCAGTGATGGCATTTTCAAGGATAGCTTGCAAGAAAAATATCAATGGAAAGACCATCCTTTTGTAAGAATAGGATGTGAGCACCTTGTAAGAAAAAACATTACAAAAGTGGCTTTATCTTTTGTTTTTAATTATTTTTTCTGCTAGCACTCAGTATTTTGATTGCTCACACGGAGGGCTGAACGAAGGCCACACGGTCACGTCCGCCTTGTTTTGCAAGGTAAACCCCTTCATCGGCACGCTTGATCAGGGCATCGATATCCGGTGTGTCCGAAGTACGCATCGCCACACCAATACTGACACTCCCCTTCAGGTCAGGAATGACTGGGTTCAGTTGCATCGAGCGAACCGCCTTCCTCACCCGCTCGGCACAGATCATGGCAGATTCGAGGTCAGTTTCCGGACAGATCACCGTGAATTCGTCGCCACCGGTACGACAGACCACATCCTGGACCCTAACGCCGCTTTTTATCGCCTGCGCAGTCTGCTTCAGGACCAGATCACCGACATCGTGACCGTAATTATCGTTGATCGCCTTGAAATGATCGACGTCTATCATCATGCAGGCGAGCGACCGCTTGCTACGATTGGTCGCCTGCCATTCCTGCAGGAACCGTTCGATGGAGTAGCGGCGGTTCGGGAAGCCCGTCAGCACGTCGGTCAGTGCAGCTTCATGCAAGCGCCGGTTGGTCACTGCCAGTTCGGCGGCGAAGCGGCGAATCTCCTCGCGGTCGCGCTCGATTTCCTGTTGCAGCATCACCACCCGATGGCCGGCGCGCAAGCGCGCCCCCAGTACGCGCGCTTTGAGCGGCTTGCTCATGAAATCATCGACACCGGCGTCGAAGGCTTCGACCAGACTCTCTTCCGCTTCCAGTGCCGTCAGGATGAGGATGTAGATGCTACGGCCGAGTTTGGTCTGACGCAATGCACGGGTCAGTTCGATGCCATCCATCTCGGGCATCAGCCAGTCGGTGATCATGATCTGCGGCCGCACTTCGAGCGCCATCTCGAAGCCCTCCTGGCCGTGCTCCGCCTCGAAAACCTCGTAACCCGACTGTGCCAGCAGCACTTTCAACAGCATTCGCATGCTGCTGTCGTCGTCGACCACGAGTACGCGTAGGGGACCATCAGAACTGGCGGCACTAGTCATTCCGGTGTGTAACAACTCCGGCGCGGCCGACGCTTTCGACAGTTCATCGAAGGGCGGCACCTCGTTCGCATCGACTTTCAACACGGACGCCCACTCCTGCCATTCGCGCACCACACGATCGCACAGGGAGGTCAGCATCTCGCTTTCAAGCGACACTTTGCTGCCCAGAAGAAACAGCTTCGACATCAACCCGCGCCGCTCGGGTTCGGCAGCAAGGCAGATATCGGCGATCAGGCGCGACAGCGTCAGTAGCCAGGTGATGCGGTATTGGCGTGAATCGGGCGGGAAATTCGCACTTTCGGGTGTCTCGTGGGCGAACACCGGGTCGACGAACATGCGCGGCAAGCCCCAATCCTGCAGCATGGCGGCGCCCAGCTCGACGTGCGACATCGCGAAGGTGCTCTCCTCCAATACAGACAGCGAGGACGAGCGATCTACCTGCAGTTGTCCGAGCAGGCGGGCGTAATCTTCGGGGAATACGGTAGCGAAGGACAATTCGCCAATGCGGCAAAGCAATCCGACGCTAAAGGCTTCCTCGGGCGGCGCGGCGCGTATCTGCGTGGCAATGGCCTGCGCAGCGACGGCACAGGCCAGCGAATTGGACCAGAAACGGCGGTAATCGAAATTGGCACACTGACCACCCCGGTAGCCGGTCAACAGGGAAAAACTCAGCGCCAGATAGCGCACGGTCGGGATACCCAGCAGGATCAGCGCATCCTGAACCGCGGCAATCGGACGGTGTGCCCCCGTCTGTGAGGAGTTCGCGGCCTTGATCAGGCGTCCCACCAGCGCGGGGTCGGTCTGCACCAGGTGTGCCAGTTCCGCAACCGACACATCATCCTTGCGCGTCAGCCGCATCACTGCCAAAGCGGCACCCTTGGGCGATGGCAAGTCGCCCATCGCCTTGAGTTCTTGTAGTTTTTCCAGTTTGAAGCGGCTATTGCTGCCGATGTGGGATGGCATGGGGTTCTGAAGATACTTTACCGACCGACGGAAAGCATATATCACGCGAATCGATTTGTCTTGAGGCCATCGCCGCCATTCATGCGCGCTAGAATCGACCGCCATGGATCCGGCGATCAATTACTGTTGCCGTTGCGCCGCCCCCGTCAGCCTCGTGGTGCCGCCGGGCGACACCTTGCTGCGGCATGTCTGCCCCGCCTGCGGTGCCATCCATTACCGCAATCCATGCTTGGTCGTCGGCACCCTGCCCGTCTGGGAAGACAGGATTCTCATGTGCCGCCGCGCCATCGAGCCGCGACGTGGCTTCTGGACACTGCCTGCCGGCTTCATGGAAAACCAGGAAAGCGTCGCCGCGGCGGCCACCCGCGAAACGCTGGAAGAGGCCTGCGCCCGCATCGAACTGGAGGCGGTCTACACGATGATTTCCGTCCCCCACATCAACCAGGTGCATGTGATCTACCGCGCCCGCTTGCTCGACCTCGATTTCTCACCAGGCGAAGAGTCGCTCGAAGTCGCGCTGTTCGACGAGGCGGCCATGCCCTGGGATGAAATCGCCTTCCGCACCGTCGCCCAGACCCTGCGCTACTACTTCGCCGACCGTGCGCTCGGCCAGTTCGGCTTTCACGCCGAGTCGCTGGCCTAGTCTTCCACCTCGAACACTACCGGCATCAGCACGGCAAAGCGCTGTCCGCGCAGCGATTCCGGCAAGCTGGTACGCGCCGCTGCCTGCCGCAACATTTCCAGTGCCACGACGTCAAGCACGGCGTGGCCGCTCGACCGCGCGAGTTCGGTCAGGCGCTCGCTACCGACCGCTTCCACCGCCACCCGCACTTCCGCCGTCCCCGCGAGCCCGCTACGACGCGCCGTCTCAGGATAACGCTTGTAGCGACGGGCCTCGCCCGCCAGTGCCAGCCGGAACTGCCGCAAGCCGGCAGCATCGGGGCCGTTGTCCCGCACTTCCGTCGCCAAGGCAACGGTCGCCGGGCCGGTTGAATCGCGCAGCGCCGGAACGCCACCCGCTTCGCTGGCCTGCGCGGAGGCTGAAAACGCAAAAGTCGGCGCTGGCGGGACGGCAGCCTGCGGCTGCCGGGTGGCAATCGAAGCGGGGGCACGTTGCGCGGAAATCGCCACTGCCTTTTCAACAAGAACCAACGCTGGCGACTCGGTAGCCACAGCAAGCAGGCGGCCCTGCAGCACTTGCACGGGGGCAACGCCCTGGGCCCGGGATGCCCACTGTGGCGCCAGCAGACCCAGAACCAACAGGTGCAAGCCCGCCGACCAGACGAGCGCCCGCACGGGAAATCCTCGTGAATTGAGCGTCTGTTCCGATCCTTGCAGGAAACTTTCCATGGTCAAAATCATCGTAAAGGTTCTGCGATATTCTAAAGCGAGTACAGTCTGCCTCATGAACGCACCGCATCCCCTGATCCTCACCCTCGACCCGCACGGCGTCCCCCACCGCTGGGTGACTTGGCAACTGGCCTGCATCTATTACGCCAAGGATCTGGTCGCCTGGACGATCGGGGAGCACAGTTTTGCCATACATGGCGGCATCAACCGCATTACCGGGACGCGCTCGGAAATCCGCACCAACAGCATCATCGCCATCAAGGGCCGGGCGCTGTCCGGGCACCATTTCAACCAGGTGCCGCCGCTCGATAACCGCGAACTGTTCCGCCGCGACCGCCATGTCTGCGCCTACTGCGGTGACCACCTGTCCGGCCCGCGACTGACCCGCGACCACGTCCTGCCAGTCTCGCAGGGCGGACGCGACATTTGG
>JACDZI010000065.1 GCA_013426785.1 Rhodocyclaceae bacterium
CAAATCACGGTTTGCAGCAACTTTGGAATGTTCAAGTGAGGAAAATAGGATGAATTCCTTGAGCCAAAAAATGATGCAAGTCTGGGCACGGCTCGGGCCGAGTTTCCTGCCCTTTGCAGACGCTGCCACGCCGGACCTTCCATTGTCCAGGTTGTTGCGCCTCTCGCTATTTCAAGTATCCGTCGGGATGACGCTGGTATTGCTTGTGGGCACTCTCAACCGGGTCATGATTGTCGAACTTGCCGTACCCGCGTCGCTGGTATCGATCATGGTCGCGATGCCTATCGTATTTGCGCCGTTCCGAGCGCTTATCGGATTTCGTTCGGATAACCACCGTTCTGCGCTGGGATGGAAGCGCGTGCCATTCATCTGGAAGGGCACTTTGGTACAATTCGGCGGGCTTGCAATCATGCCGTTTGCACTGCTGGTGCTATCGGGTATGGGCGAAGCAAGCAAAGCGCCAGCGTGGGTCGGCCAGTTGGCCGCAGGCTTCGCCTTTCTTCTGGTTGGTGCTGGAATGCACACGATTCAGACGGTTGGCCTTGCCCTGGCTACCGATTTGGCCCCCACTGAGTCACAGCCCAAGGTGGTGGGATTGATGTACGTCATGCTGCTTGTGGGCATGATCGTGAGTGCTTTGGTGTTTGGAGCGTTGCTGGAAGAATTTACGCCGGCCCGGTTGATCGAGGTGGTTCAGGGGGCAGCCGTAGCGACAATTATTCTCAACCCAATTGCATTATGGAAGCAGGAAACTCGCGATCGAAGTCGCAAAACGAACCCGATTGACCAATCCAGTTTTAGCGAGTCCTGGGAGACTTTCAGCCGCGGCGGCAATGCGATACGTCGCTTGGTTGCCGTCGGCCTGGGGACGATGGCTTTCAGCATGGCTGATGTATTGCTGGAACCATATGGCGGGCAGATTCTTCACCTGACGGTAGACGCCACGACCAAGCTGACCGCAACCTTCGCCCTTGGGGGCCTGCTCGGATTTGGTTTGGCTTCACGTGTTCTGAGTCGAGGGTCCGATCCATTTGCCATGGCAAGTTACGGCGCATTGGTGGGCATTCCGGCATTTCTTGCCGTGATCCTTGCGTCCACGGTCAGTGTGCCTTTTCTGTTTGGTTTTGGCACTCTGCTTATTGGGTTTGGCGGCGGGCTTTTTGGACACGGTACGCTGACCGCCACCATGAATCTGGCACCAGAAAATCAGCGAGGTTTGGCACTTGGCGCTTGGGGTGCAGTACAGGCTACAGCCGCAGGAATAGCGCTGGCTCTAGGAGGCATCATCCGCGACATTGTCGACAGTCTCGCTGACAACAATGTGTTTCCGTCATTACTATCCGGCCCGGCAATTGGTTATACAACCGTGTACAGCATTGAGGTTGTCTTGTTAATTACCACGCTGCTGGCAATGGTGCCGCTTCTTCGCCGTAAGCAAGCGCGAATGCCGGGCTGATCACTCAGCCTTGCGGCCGAATGGTGTCAACCAGAAGTGCTTTCGAATTGATCACGCTGCTCAAGTTGCTCTAACAGCTCGACTATCCGTACCCAGCTTCTGGCCAGGTTCCACCAAGGTATTGGAACAACATTGGGTTGTGCGGCGACGTAGCGACGTGGCGATGGAGGGGGGAGGGCGTCGGCATTGAATTGAGCGGCTTGGCGCAGTTCAAGTTTTTCCAATATCTCAACAACCCGAGCCCAACTTCTGGCCAGATTCCACCAAGGTATAGGCATAAAACCATCTTGTGATATTGCAGTGTGGCGTGGCGATGACATGGCCACGGCATCTGCAATGAATTGCGTGGCTTCAAGGGGTGGGTTGGCAAGATTGTAGTCAGTTGAAACGCTCGAAAACAGGCTCTGAGCCAACAAAGCAACCTTACGCTTGCCAGGCACGACAGCGCGACTGGAAATCGAGTCGAGGCCACGGCGCTCGACTTCACGACCGATTTCGGCATAAAGAATTCGTGCTGCGCGGATTCCCGGCCGACAGGTGCGCGGCAGATGTGCTATTCCAGCGTCGGCGCGTGCATAAATTTCATCGGCACTGAGCAGTAGACGCTGAATGACACTTCCAAGCTCCCGACTATGGGTGGGGTGTTGCATCCACGCATCGGCATCGATACCGGCTTCGGCGAGCCACTGCAATGGCAGGAACAGACGACCTTCTCTCGCATCCTCGCCTACATCACGGGCGATATTGGATAACTGCATGGCAACGCCCAGATCGCAGGCCCGGGCAACGATGTTGGGGTCACGCACCCCCATGACCAACGCCATCATGGCGCCAACGGAACCCGCGACACGTGCAGCGTAGGCTTGCAAAGACTCGAGATCCTCGTAGCGGCGCCCGACGACATCCCATTCACAACCATCAAGTAGTGCTTCAGGTAAAGCGCGAGGGATAGCCAAGCGTTCGACAACATCGGTGAATGCACGATCGATAGGATTTGCCATCGGCTGGCCTGTATAAACGTGCTCAAGCCGCTCACGCATTCGATGCAAACCGGCGGCTTTGTTGCTGGCAAGATCAACGGCGTCGTCGGTCAGTCGGCAAAACGCATACAACACCGTGGCTGAATCACGGATGTCCCTGGGAAGAAAGTGGGATGCGGCATAAAAGGTGAGCGATCCCGTACGCAACAGGGCACGACAAGCCGCGATATCGCGGCGGTGCTTGGCGGACTTATTGCCGGAAAGTTGTGGCATCGGGCACTACCTTGTCCAGGATTCGAGCGGATGAAAGAACGCCGGGTAGTCCCGCGCCAGGATGCGTGCCGGCACCAACGAGGTACAGGTGTTCGATGTCCTCGCTGCGGTTATGCGGTCTGAACCAGGCGCTTTGCAGCAGCACCGGTTCCGGTCCGAATGCCGCACCCTGATAGGAAAGCAGACGATCCTGGAAGTCCTGCGGGGTCACGATCAGCGACGAGACAATGTTTTCTTCCAGGTTAGGCAACAGCGATTCGCCGAGATAACGCGAGATCGATTGCTGGTAGCGTTCAGCGGTTTCTTTCCAGTCGATCTTGCTGCCCATGTGCGGCACTGGCGAAAGAACATAGAAAGTGTCGCAGCCTGGCGGCGCGAGGGATGGATCGGTCTTAGTCGGACGGTGAAGGTAGAGACTGAAATCCGACGCGAGCACTTTGCGTTCGAAGATGTCGTCGATGAGTTCACGATACCTGGGACCGAGGATGATCGAATGGTGCTCCACATCCGGATATTGCCGCTTGGTACCGAAATACCAGACGAACAGGCTCATTGAGTAACGTGCTTTTTCGACGCGGTGATCGGTCCAGTGCCGGCGTGCCTCTGCCGGTAGCAGTTTGCGGTAGGTATTTGCCATGTCGGCATTGGAAACGACGACATCGGCTTTCAGCACTTCGCCTGACTTGAGACGCACACCCGTTGCGGTGCGTCCGTTCAGCGTGATCGCGCTGACTTCCTCACCATAACGAATTCGCCCGCCCTGACCCTCGATCAATCCGACCAGACCCTTTACCAGACTGCCGGTTCCTCCCATGGCGAAATGGACACCATGTTCCCGTTCGAGGTGGGAGATGAGGGTGTAGATGGCAGTGACGTTGAACGGGTTGCCGCCGACGAAGAGAGGGTGAAAGCTCAGGGCGAAACGCAATCTTTCGTCCTTGACGTGCTTGGAAACGAGGCTGTAGATCGAACGGTAGCTTTCAAGACGGATCATGGCTGGGGCAACCTTCGCCATGTCCAACCAAGATTCGAAGGGAACATCGCCCAGTTGCTGGAAGCCGACCCGATAGGTCTCTTTGCTGAAGCGGTAGAAATTCTCGTAACCGTCGACGTCGGATGGAGAGAGGCGGGCTACCTCTGCCCGCATTGCCGCCGGGTCGCCGCAGCAATCCATGGTCGAACCGTCGTTGAAGTAAATGCGGTAGAAGGGCAACATCGGCTTCATCTCGATGTCATCCGACAACTTGTGACCGCACAACTGCCAGAGTTCTTCGAAAAGAAAAGGTGCCGTGACGATGGTGGGGCCGGCATCAAAGGTAAATCCATCCTGCCGGAAAACGTAGGCACGTCCGCCGGGGGCGTCGAGCTTTTCGAGCACAGTGACCCGGTAACCCCTGGCCCCGAGTCTTACTGCCGCAGCGAGACCGCCAAAACCGCTGCCGATGACGATGGCGTGTGGTGACTGCTTTCCCGCTCCACCTGCACCTGGCCGGAGCGTATTGTTTTCAGTTGGATTCATAGCGTCACGACTGTAGCAGAAATAACCATGCGCAGAAAGTTGCTTAGCCGCTTGTTGCGGCAAGGTTGACCTAGCTCAAAGTCAGCGAAGTCCTGACCTTGCTTCAGCGCAGTGCCCGCGGTATCCGGAACGGTAGCAACGTTTGCACCCAGCGCGTGCTGAACCGGTCGAGGCAGACGCTCTCATGCATTGCGGTCACCGGCTCGCCGAGCAGATGCGTTGCAAGCACGGACCGCGTGTAAAACGGCGTGTTTTCGAGTGTTTCGGTGACGTGCGCGGATTGCTGCGGGTCGACGCGCGTACCGCGCCGCATCCGCCAGGACGTTGTCGGCAGTTTTGCGTGCGGTGGCATCTCGATCTGTTGTACACCGCCGTCTGGATCGAAATGCAGGCCCAACTCTGTCCGCTGCCCGTCGCGTCGCGTCGCGTCGTAGAGGACGGCAGTGCCGCCATCCTTCAGTTCGGCGCGCGACCACTCCCAGTAGCGGAATGCCTTTTCCAGTGGCTCGCTACCCCAGTTGGAATCGAGGTAACCGTGGCCTGACCAATGCAAGGCCGGGTAGTCGAGCTGCACTTCGACGCGTGCGCCCGGGGCAATCGGTGCCCATTGATGGCGCCCGGCACCATCAAGAAAATATGGCTGGCCGGCCAATGCGCGCGGATACAGCTTGACCGTGCCGCGGATGCGCCGTGGAATCGGCACCGCGATTTCGTTGATCCGGATGGTCAGGCAGTTGTCATCCCAGTAGAGCGAACTCGGCCCGATCTCGAGCCGTGATGCGTCACGCCGCAGGGCCGAGCGCCCACGCTCGGTCATGCACCAGCGCTTGACCTGGCCGTAAAGCGCGACGTTCAGCGAGTTGTGGTTCAGCGGATCGCTGTTGCGACTCCGACGCGCACTCGCGTAGTAAGGCGAAAAGCAGCTGCCAACCTGGGCAATCAGCGTGATGCCATGCTTGCCGTCGTCGCTGAGGGCATCGACGTACCACCAGAGATAGCCGCCTGGCGCGACCGGCGCGTCGAAGTGAGGTCCGCAACCACGCTCGCACCCGCCGGCCAGCCTGATCTCGCCGACATCGGGTGGCCGAAAATCTATTCCATGCATAACGCCATCTCAGATGCCGTGAAGGATCGTTAGCGTCACCAGTAGCTCATCGGCTTGGCCACCATCCAATACAGGCCGGCAAGCAGCGGTACCGTAGAGAGTAGGCCCCAGACCAGCCAGGTGCGGCTGTCCTTGCGATATTCTGCCGGCACCTCGCCGATGACCGCAAAATCCTGCGCCCATCGTGCCTGCCTGATCTGGATCGGCACGAGAATGCCCAACCAGACTGCCCCCGCCAGTGCCATCATGATTTGTCCGAGAACCAGCCAGGGGGTTTCGATCAGTGACAGGTTACCCACGTAGGCAGCGCCATAGCCGCCGATAACCATCAGAAAGCCACCTGACAAGGTAAATGAAAAGTCGGTCACTGTGACCAGCCACTGGGCGAAGGCCATGATTTGCGTCTTGTTCGTGCGATCGGCAAAGACCTTCCAGAGGGCGGTAACGGTGACATTGCCGGCCATCAATATCAGTCCCAGAATATGCAGGGATTTGAAAAATGCATACATGGTTTATGTTTACCGTGTGAGCTACAGGATGGAAGACCGCCGTCGCCAGAGAGGCTGGTTGAGGCATGGCTGTCCGGCGCGCATTCTACGCAATAATTGCACTGTGCTCACCCGTAGTGCCATAACTGATTGCGCGTCCATAGGGCATCAATATGCTAAAGTCACCCCCCGCGATGGTCAGCTTGCGTTGACGCGGGCCAGTAGGGATTTACTTCGGCGCTGGTCGGAGCGGCATTGGGCCTTTGCAGATCGGCCAGACATCAGGAGGCATATTTTGAAAGTCGTCGTTTTCGGCGCCACCGGCAAGGCCGGGCGTACGGTGGCTCTGACCCTGCTGGCGGCAGGGCATCAGGTGACCGCCTTTGGGCGCAATCCGGCCGAAATCCCCCCGCACAAGGGCATTATCGCGATCGTGGGCGATGCCCTCAACGCCGCCGATGTAGCCTCCGCCGTGGTTGGTCAGGACGCCGTGGTGGTTAGTCTGGGCGATTCCCGCAACCCCATTGCCTTGCGGCTGGGAGCCAAACGAACTACCCCTCCCAACATCTGCGAAGTTGGCACGGCCAACGTGATCGCCGCAATGAAAGCTGCTGCGGTTACACGGCTGGTCTGCATTACATCTTATGGCGTCGGCGATACGCGCGACAGATTGTCTACACCGTACAGGCTGTGGTTCTGGGTGCTGCAACTGATCGAGCAGCTGGCCGACAAGGAGCGGCAGGAAACGCTGGTCAAGGCCAGCGGACTCGACTGGACGCTGATCCAGCCGGTTGGTCTGACCGACGGTGCCGCTACCGGACGTTGGCTGGCCAGCACTCAGGGCGACCGGCGCAAGCGGACGATCAGTCGGGTCGATCTCGCGGACTATATTGCCGCAACCCTGGCCGCTGGCCACCACTTGCGCGAGACCGTCGTGTTGTCAGGGCTGACCATAGCAGAACGCGATTTTGCATAAAGTGCACCTTCACGCGAATCTCACCCCGCCCAGTCGTTCCGAAGTTTCCCATAGGCGGGTAGCATCTGAGCCATCCAACGCCCGCGCAGGCACCTTGGCCATTCCGGGCGGGCCATTGAGTTCGCGCAGCCCTGTCGGCCCGTAATACCTGCCACCTCGTGCATCCGGGGAGGTTGCGGCGAGCAGGATCGGCAAGGCGGCAGGCCCGGCCGACCGGCTGAACCGCAGCAGGACCGGCTTGGCAATGCGCCAGAGCGTCGCTTGCCACCCGCACGAGGCCGGTCCGTTGCCGATGATGTCGGTCCCGGCCCAGCCCGGATGGGCGGCCATGCCTTCAATCCTCCAGCCCGATGACTCGCTACGGCGCTGGAGTTCGAGTGCGAACATCAGCAGCGCCAGCTTGGTCGTGCCATAGGTCCGGAACGGGACATAGGATCGTTCCGACTGGAGGTCGACAAGATCCAGCGAATTCAGGTCCGCAGCCAGGCTGCTGACGTTGACCACGCGTGAACCGGGGATGCTCCGCAGTAGCGGCAGCAGTCGGGCCGTCAGGGCAAAATGGCCGAGATAGTTGGTGGCGAACTGCAATTCGAAACCATCGACCGTCAATTGCCGTTTCGGTGGCGCCATGACTCCGGCGTTGTTGACGAGCAGATCAATGCCCTGCCCCGCCGCGAGCATCTTTTCAGCAAAGGCGGTGACCGAGGCGAGCGAGGCCAGGTCAAGCAGCTCGAAACGCGCGCTTGCATCAGGATGGACGGCACGCAGGCGCGCCAGCGCACGGGCGCCCTTGCTGTCGTTGCGGCCCGCCAGTACGACCTCGGCCCCCGCCGTCGCCAGCGCGAGTGCCGTCTCGTAGCCGAGCCCGCCAGTGGCGCCAGTGACGACTGCGAGCCGCCCGCTTTGCGACGGGATGTTGACGGTGGTCCAGCCCATCGTGCATGATCCTCCCACGAAAAAATAGTCAGTCAAATTGACCCGAATCATAGCCCCGCTTGCCCCTGCCGCCGTCCCGCCAGCGCCGACTTTTCTGCGTCTTCTGGCGAAAACACGCCCACTGAGCATTGCGCTGGTCACCGAAACCTACCGGCCTGAAGTCAACGGCGTGGCCATGACACTCGGCCGACTGGTGGAAGGCCTGTCCAGTCGCGGCCACCAGATCATGATCGTCCGCCCCCGCCAGAAACATGAAACAACCGGCCGGCAGGCGGACGGACAACTGCTGATGCCGGGCGTGCCGCTGCCAGGCTATGCGGAACTGCGCTTCGGCCTGCCCGTCGGCGGGCGCCTGCGCCAGGCGTGGTCCGCAACCCTGCCTGACATCGTCCATATCGCCACCGAAGGGCCATTGGGCCTGTCCGCCCTCGCCGTCGCCCGGAAACTCGAAATTCCCGTGGTCTCGACTTTCCATACCAACTTTCACAGCTATAGCCAACACTACGGCTTGGGGTGGCTCAAGGGCGGCATCGAACGCTATCTGCGCTGGTTTCACAACCGGACACTGACCACGCTGGTGCCGACTGCGGTGCTGGCCCAGACGCTGACCCAGCGGGGATTTCGCAACGTCAAGGTCCTCGCGCGCGGCGTCGATACCGGGCTGTTTCAACCCGCCCGACGCTCGGATGCCTTGCGCGCCAGTTGGGAAGCGACTGAGCGCGATCCGGTGATCATGGTCGTCGGCCGGGTCGCGGCGGAAAAGAACCTCACGCTGGCGTTGCGGGCCTTCGCCGCGATACGCAGGGAACAGCCCGAGGCGCGCATGATCTGCGTCGGCGACGGCCCCGTGCGTGAAGCACTGGCGCGGCGACATCCCGAATGCCGCTTCGTCGGCGCCAAGCACGGGGAAGATCTGGCGCGGCATTATGCGAGCGGCGACGTGTTTCTCTTTCCCAGTCTCACCGAAACCTATGGCAATGTCGTCAGTGAAGCACTGGCGAGCGGTAATGTCGTCGTCGGCTTCGATTACGCCGCGGCAAGCCAATTGATCGAAAATGGGGTCAATGGCCTGCGGGTTGCCGCCGGGGACGAGGCTGCCTTTATCGCCGCCGCCTGCCAGCTCGCCGGTTTCGCCCCGCGCCAGAACGGAACAGCGGCCGCTTCCACAACTCACCCCGAATGGTCCGATGTGTTTCGGCGCCACGAATGCCTGCTGCTTCAGGCTATCGATCATCACAAGCGGCACTGCGCCACCAGGGCCGGATTGGAAACTACTTGCCGCGCGAACCTTTGGCGGAGTCTATGAGGTGCCAATGTTGCCAGCGTTGCCGCATATCGACCAAATGTATGACGAGCGCAATGAGGAGAAAGGACGAGACCCAAACCCAGGTGGCGCCGGTCAGGGCGGCGCGTGCGGCCAGCAGCAGACAACTGCCGGGAGCAAGGATGAGCAGGACCGCGAGCGGCGGCACGGGGCAGCGGCGCATCCGCCACAGCACCATGAGTCCGATCGCCTCCAGGCCAATCAGGAACAGGACCAGATCGATGGAGTGCCCGCTTGCAAAGAATTCAGTCATGGTCCGCCTCTTCTGCCTTGTCAGTGATCATTTTGTCTGAGCTCAATACTAGCTCAAAGTCAGCTTGCGCCCGAAGGGCTCCTCCGCCATCCGGTAGGCTTGCGGCACGGCCCAGATGACCGGGCAGCGTGGGCGGAAACGGGCCGGACCATCCAGATCGGTAAGGACGACCACGATGTCCGGGCGATGCTGGTCGGCCTCCTCCAGCAGCGGGGTGAAGTCGGTGCCACCGCCACCGTTGAATTTGATCTCGCGGAGATCCGAGCGGCCGGGTTCGAAATGGGCCACCTGCTGGACCTTGTCGTCGCCAATCACCAGCACCAGGCCCGCCTCTTGGCGGCGGGTGATTGCTTCGATCTCGCAGGCGAAGCGCGCCATCAGTTCGTTGTCGATCGAACCCGAGACGTCGACGATCACTACCAGACGGGGTACCGCCTTGGTCGAACTGAAACCCGGCTCCCAAGGCATGCGTCGGCCCGGTCCGCTGCGGCCCTGATTGGCGATATAGGAACGTGCCGGGCGCGACCAGGAAATGTCGGGGCGGAGCGACAGGCTGCGGTTCAGTTGCGTCCGCAGGATCTGTTCCCAGGGGGTATGGGTTTTCGGCAGGTCGGCGATCAGGGCTCGCAGCATGGAGTGCCCGCCATCGTTGGCGTGGGCGCGCAGGATGCGCTCCCGCCATTCGCGGGCGTGATCAGCCTCGTTTTCCTGCGACCCTTCGGACTCTGGATCGGGGGCGAGATCGGCATGACTACACGCCCCCAGTTCACGTGCGCAAGTCGAGTGCGGACCGTCCTTTCGTGAGGGTTGTCGCTGCATATCGTGCCGGGACTGTTGGGCCTGATCGGACGATCCGTTATCACTATCTTCAGAACCCTTGCCCTCGCCCTTGCCACTGGACTGGCGCCGTTCGCCCTCATCTCCTGCCTGCCGGTCATCGATCGCGCGGTAGAGCCTTTCTACGTCCCATTCCAGCAGCGCATGCTCAATGTTCTGTTGGACGTCAAGCGCCTCAATAAGCAGGCGATCCAGGGTGATTGCTTTGTCAGGCAGTTTCAGCCAGCCAAGATGACCCAAGGCGCTATTGACGATGGCGTCGGCGCAAATCGTGAACAGTTGCAGGTCGACATCCCCGATCAGCTTGCGCAGATCGAGGAAGCGCTGGGGATGGCGCAGGGCAATGTGCAATACCGCATGGGCCACCAGGCCGGTCTGCTCGGGCAGGGGCAGTTGTTCGAAAGCGGGTTGATAATACAGGGTGTTGCTATCGGTTTCGACTGGTGAGGCATCCGTCTTCGCCCCGGTGTCGGTGACCGCAGCCACGTCCTGATGCTTGACCCAGAGGGCGAGGCCACCACTGGACGGAGCGAACTCCACCATGCACTGGATCGCGCGGGTACCCCGGTGGCGGTGAAACTGGTCGGTTTCAGCCATTCCCGCTTTCACGCCGCCGCCGTTCGGCATAGCGTTGGTAGGCCGGACTGTCCAGGATCGCGACTTCGAGGCCGGATTCCAGGGCCTTTTGCATCAGGAGTTCCATGGCGAGCGTTTGCGCCTCAAAAATCGGCAGTGGCGTTGGGCTGCGAATGTCGGGTAGTTGCTCGATGATTTCCAGGGCTCGCGCCAAGATGGCCTCATCAGTACAGGCAGCCAGCAAGCCATAAATCAACCCGTAAAGGCCATCCAGACTTCCGGGTAGCAGTTGGACCGTATCTTCTCCAGGCCGGCAGGCCAGCAGCTTCATCACATCGACGGCCGCCTGGATCTCGCGCAGCACGCCGAAGAACTCGGCGGCATTGGCGGAACCGATGCGACCCTGCACGAATACCCGTTTGGCAGTTTCAGACAGATCGGACTTCAGGATATTGGAAATGTCTTCCCAACCGCGCGGACTGGCACCAATCAGATGGTCGTTAGCCAGTTGAGCGTGCGTATCGTCGAGCTTGTCGGGGCGAACCTTCAGGTAAGCCATTACTTCGGGCGCGAAGCCCATCGCCATGGCATGCTTCAGAAAAGCGTCGATGACCGTCTGGACGTTGAAATGGAACATCCGGTCGGCCAGTGCAGTGCCCATGTCATGACAGACCGCACCATGAAAGCTGGCATTGCCGGCCGCGACGACCAGCCAGCCATCGGGCAGGCGATAGTGCCCGACGCGCCGGTCGAGGATCAGCGAATAGGCCGAGATCTGCAGCCGCTGGTCGGCGGCAGTCAGTTCGTCAAGAAACAGGATGCCGGCTTGCAGGTCGGGTGGGGGCAGAAATTCCGGCGGGAACCAGACGGTCTTGGCCAGTACGTCATCGGCATAGATGGCGCCACGGATATCCACCGGCTCGATGGTGGTCAGTCGCAGATCGACCAGCGGGACGTGGAAGTGTTCGGCGACCTGGCACACGATGGATGATTTTCCGACACCACGGGTTCCCCACAGCATCGAGGCACGCCTGCGCAGGACGGGATCGGCGTACTGCTCTATCAGTGCCGCCTTGGCGGTGGCGATCGAGACCGGGGGGATGTTCATGGGATTGCCGAGCACAGGGCGTTTACCTCGCTGTCCGAAGAATGTTTTCTATGATGATGTCATTGCGTTGCTATCGCCATGCCAGTGCGGTGGGTGGTTTCGGTAGTGGCGGGAACTCGAAACGGGGCATTTCCTGCAGGCTGAAAGCGAATACGAGTAGCAAGGCCGGCGAGTTCATCAATATCATCTGGACTGATGGCGCATATTCGATATCGAACTGCGCCATGATTAACGAGCTACAGAGCAGCCCGAGTGCAGTCAGCACCGGGATAGCACGCCGAAAGACCACTCCCCAGCGTGCCAGGACAAACCGCTGATGAAAATACCTGGGTGGGTCAGCCAGCGTCTGCGCCAGATGCGCTGCCACCTGCGCCAGCTTGGCTTCGGCAGTGCGGCTGCAGCCAGGCTGCTTGCCCTTCATGCGCATCTTGCTGCGCCAACCTTCCTTGTCCCGCCGTATCGGTGACCAACCCCAGCCAAGGACTGCGAGCAGGTCTTCCGGCAGATCGATTTTGTCTCCGGGCGCAGTTATCAGTTCGATGTCGGCAGCGAAATTTTTTACCCCCGATGGTTTGAGGATGACTGTGAGCCCATCGACCTTTAACACGCCGTGTGTCAGAACCATCCGGACCAGCGGTTCACCAAGGCTGTCCTGCAGTTGATGGCTCTGGGCAATGCCGAAGCCCGGACCCGACACAAATTGTCGCTGCAAAGGTATGGCTTCAATTTGTGCCAGCAAGTCCACCGGATTTGTTCCTTCTACCTCAAGTCGGGCTTCCAGTCCGCAGGATTGCGTCAGTACGCGAGTGAGTCGGTAGGTCTTCGCGTAGGGGTTGTCGAGAAGCAGGGTTTCGCGCAGTCCTTGCCCATTGGGTTTCCCGGCAGGATGGTCGATCGTCTTGAAGACAAGACGTCTTTCCATGCGATTGCTCGCTGCCAGGTCAGCATGCCGACCCCGCCGCGTGAATGGCTCGACCAGGCTCATGATCTCGTGGTGCGTGAGTGGATGGGATGGCATGGCAAGTTGTGGGGGCGAGGGGCGAACACGGCCGGGAAATCATAATCGAATTTGACGAAACGGAAGCCGCAAAAAGTCGGCGCTGGCAGGACGGCGCGTAGAATCCGCAGGATGGTGGGTTCCCGCTTCCCCTTTGCTCTTGGCGGATTCGTCAGCCTTTCGCTCGTCGTGGGCGGTGTGCTCATGGCGCAGTTCATGAATCTGGCAGCCTGTCCGCTCTGCATCTGGCAGCGCATGTTTTATCTCCTTTATGCGCTGCTTGCCTTGCTTGGACTTCTGGTGGAGAACCACCGATCCATCCGCCGCCTGCTTGGAGCATGCATGGCCGTAGCTGCCGCGGCTGGTGCCGGTGTGGCGGGTTATCAGGTCTGGATTCAGCGCTTCGCCCCCATGACATCCTGCGCTGGCAGGGAACCCTGGTGGGAGGCGGTCGTTCGCTGGGCCGGGGAACAGGTACCGCTGTTGTTTCAGGCGAGCGGCCTGTGTTCCGATCCGGCCTGGAAATTTCTCGATTTGTCGATTGCCGACTGGTCTTTCCTGGCGTTTTCGGGACTGTTCGCGCTGTCTTGGAATGTGATTCTGGTCCCTCCCAATACGCGCCGACGTTCGGTTATTGGCAGATAACTGCTCATCAAATAAAAACGCCAACCCGAAGGCT
>JACDZI010000205.1 GCA_013426785.1 Rhodocyclaceae bacterium
CTTGATTCGCAACCTATTGAACATCGAACACTATTCGTGGGGAAACCTCAGGGACTAAGCTGCTTTTATCCCAGATTGTCCATTAGCCATTTTGAGCGAATCCGGGAATGACAGGTGGAGCAGATGCATTGGCCCAGAGGCCGGCGAACCAGGCGCGTTTTCGGCGGGGGACGGACAGCATCAGTTTGTTTTGACTGGCATCGTGATGCCACGAACCGCCGATGGGCAGCACCAAGCCATGCAGGGTGGAGAGGGTATGCTGGATTCGGGAACGCAAGACGGCCTGGCGAAACAGGCTCATCAGGTTGTAGGCCAGCATGGCAAAGCCCAATGCTGCTTCTGTGGCCCAGAAGTCGCGCATGTTGAACGCGTCCAGACCGAAATCCGCCTTCAATTCCTTGATCCGGTTCTCGCAGTCGGCCCATCCCCGGTAGGTGCGCCAGACCTCGACCATTGGTAGATCGAGGCTGGTTACAAACGCGCCATAACGCCAACCCTGAATATCCGGGTCGTCCGCAAACAGCGACAGCGTCTTGCCCGGTGCCGTTTTACGCTTGACCGACTGACGTATCACGATCAGCCGTCGCCCAGATTGCCAGCCATTGGCCTGGTAACGCAGTTCCGTCAATTCCAGCCCGGTTTCCAGCGCCCACCAGCCGGTGGCTTGATAGATCGTCCGCTGCAACGGTTGAGTCAGACGGGCAGCAACGATGTAGGGAATCCGCTTGCCCTCCAGAGCCGCCAGAATGGCCTCGTCGAAGAAGCCACTGTCGGCGCGCAGCAGGCCGACGGCCCTGTCGCCCAGATGATGCAGAGTCGATTCGAGAAATTGCAAGATGTTGTTCGCACTGTGCGCATTGCCCGGACGCAGCCAGAATTGGCCACCATCCTGGCTTCGGCAACAAAGGCCAGCAGGGGTGGTGACTGGCCCGGCCATGCCGGTTGGGGTTGTAGCCACGCGTGGCACCTTCCTGCTCGCCATTGCGGGTGATGACCGTGGAATCCACGTCCAGCGTGACCTGTTTCAACGCACTGATCTTGCCGAAGAACCAGCGGTAGACCTCGGCCTGCACGCGCTCGTTAGCGAGCATGTCGAAACGGCCAAACATCCGCATGATGGCCTTGTGCCCGGCGGCCTTGGCCCAACCGAACAGCCGCACCAGCGTGCTGTCCATGCGCACCGTTTCCGCGTGAGCAAACCGGCAAGCGCCACACCAGATCGAGACGATGAACTGTTCGATCAGTTGCAGCGGGGCATAGCCCCGGTTCGACTTCGGCTCGGGCAAGCTCCAGCCCGCCGCTGCCTGCCGGAAACCCATGCCGTCGAGCATCTGCTTGAACAGCGCCAAACCACCCCAAGCCGTGACCTCACGGTTGCTGAAACTGACCGAATATCCTTCCCCCTGAAGTACTG
>JACDZI010000066.1 GCA_013426785.1 Rhodocyclaceae bacterium
CCTGCCCAAGGACGAGTTCTTCGCCGACGTGTTCAGCTACGCACCGAAATAAGCGTAAGACCATGCACATGATTTTGCGCAAGGAGCGCTCTGATGCTGAAAGCCATTGACTCTCCGGCCAGAAAAGGTCGCCTGTCCCTGTCGATCGACCAGGCCCTGCTGGACCGGCTGGAGCCCTACAAAAGCCAGGTGAATTTTTCCGCTCAAGCCGAGCGCTTCCTGGCCGCGATGGCCGATGAATTGGAAAACCGCACCTGGGCCGAGCGCAATGCGGCAGCGTTGGTCGCCCACGGTCGCGACATTGCCGCCACCGGGCTGGCTGGCGAAGAGTTTGAGCGGGTCTGAGCGGTTTCAACTTGGCCCAGTATCACATCTATCCCAATCCCGGCACCAAGCAGACGACGATCCCCTATCTGGTCGCCATCTAGAACGATCACATCACGAGCCGCACGGGTGCCTGCGTCGTCATTCCCCTGCGCGCCAACGCCCAGCCGGTGAAAATCATGGCACCGCTGGTCGAGGTTCCCGGTGTCGGCGCTTTCGTCCTGTCGGCCGACGAAATTTTCGCCATCGACATGGTGCGCCTGAAACAACCGGTGGGCATGTTGGGCATGGCCGACCGCGCCAAGATCAGGCCGGCCATCGATAAGGTCAGCGGTGACTATTAAGGGCAGTCAGCCCGCGCTTGTGAAAAGTCGGCGCTGGCGGGACGGCGGTCGGCCAGGAGCGGACTTCACCAACTGTGGCTAAAACAACTGGTCGGGTGTAAAGCCCGTCTACGAGCATGGTTCCAAATTCGGCGATTAAGGAAAATAAGTAGTCGCACAACTGATCGTAATAATTGACCTTTTTCGAAATCTCTTTTGTCCTGCATCCCATGCTAATTACTTGTCTGCCGACTCTCGCGTATCTTGCCTTTATTCGGCATCTAACTGCATAATTGCCACACTCAGTTACGCGATCTATGGTGTTAGACCAACTGACTACCATCGTCGGGCGTATCGCCAGACGGTATTTTATTGAACGACATCGACGGCACGAAGGCTCCGAATTTGCCTAAGTGCTTGATGCACTTAGGCAAATTCGGAGCCTTCGTGCCTGTAATTAAGGGTATCTGAGCTTACTTGATGACCATAGTAGGTTTTGAGTCATTTCTTGCGACGGTTGCCACCGATATGGCAACCGTCGTTTCTTCCCCGGAGTATGTATCTGTCTTCGGTGGAAAGATTTCATCAAAGAAAAGTAAAGCTCAACCTCGATCTCAACGAGATGCCTTTGTACGTTGGATCGAGACAAATCGGAATGATTTGAAGCAGGTCTTTCTTCTCCCAGAGAGCTATGAGGATTGGAATGACTTCAACGTTTATGAAGATCTGCTTCTATTCGAAAAGGATCTCAGCTATCTCACAAGCGCTGTCCTGGTTTTCTTAGAGTCGCCAGGCTCTATCGCAGAATTAGGAGCTTTTTCCCAAATAGACTCCTTGAGTCAGCGTCTTATCATCGTTGTGACCACGAGCCGATATGCAGCCAAGTCATTTATCAGCTTAGGGCCAATTCGAAATGTTGTTCACACCCAAAAAAAACTGTCCAGTCTCTGCGTAATTCCTGATTTGGCGAAACCAGGTGACCTAACGCCACATATTCCCACCGTAATAATCGATACACTAGATGAAAAAAGAAGGCTTGTAGATGTGAGATGTACTTTTGACAAGAGTCTTCCGCAACACCAGATGCTACTAGTGCTAGACCTAATTAATTTATTTTTAGTTACAACAGCCACCGAGTTAAAAACTCTCGCAAGCCACTTCGGCATTCCACTCAACCAAGAAAGGATGGCCCAACTTTTCTTCGTGCTAAAGAAAACCGATCTGATTTCCGAGCTCATATATGGTGGTACCCACTATCTCTCACCAAAGAAGTTTCGCAAGCCATATATTGACTACAAGTCATCAGATAGAAAAAAACCATTTAACCGCGATAGGGCGATTGCTGAAAGGCTGACTAAAGTCTTAGGTGACGACAAGCGGAAGTATGTCTACGAACTAGCTAAAAAGGCCTGGCTGTGAGTAAGAGCCTCGTAGATCAGTTAATCAGAGACCTTCCGTTTTCTGAACAGGAGATTCATCAGTTGATCGGGACTGCTCAGTATCGCTATAAGGTCTATCAGATTCCTAAGCAGAAACCAAATCAGTTCCGAACAATTGCCCAGCCAGCCACAGAAGTTAAGCTCATTCAGCGTTGGCTAACCGAAAAGATATTTGTCTCTTTACCGATTCATCGATCGGCAACTGCCTATCGACAAGGTATTTCGATAGCTGACCATGCTGGTAAGCATGCGGCCAAGCGCTTTCTTCTGAAAATGGATTTCAAGAATTTCTTTCCTTCGATTACGGTTCATGACATTCACAAGCACTTAACCAAATATGGAAAGCTTTCTACGGGTGACATTACGTCTGTTTGCAAGCTGGTTTGTTGGCGTCGCCGGGATACCGGTGATTTAGTGTTATCGATCGGTGCCCCAAGTTCCCCCATACTATCCAATACTGTGCTATTCGATTTCGATAAACAGGTCGCCAAAATTACTCAGTCTAAGAAAGTTCTCTACAGCAGGTATGCTGACGATCTTGCCTTCTCAACTAATCGCAAGGGCGTACTAAAAGAGATTCATGCTGAAGTAAGCGAACTATGCGAACAGCTCGTGTACCCTAGATTAAAAATAAACACTGAAAAAACCGTCTTCACTTCAAAAGCCTATCGCCGTTCATTGGTGGGGCTCGTTCTAACTCCGGAGGGAGAAACTTCACTCGGTCGCGATAAGAAGCGGAAAATTCGTAACCAGCTCTACCGCTTCTCCAATGGAAATCTCGGCAACGAGGATATTTCGATACTTAGAGGAATGCTGGCTTACGCATGGTCAGTTGAGCCGAGCTTTATTCTTTCACTGTTGCGTCAGCGCGGTGAAGATGTATTCAAGACATTGGGGTTGCCGTTCTCTATTCCGGGGAATTAAACGTGTCAAGGGCGGTGAAGGTCTGTAAGGAATGGGGGCCAGAACCTTTTCAGAAAATAAAATATTGTCTAATTCATCCGAACTTTGCTGTAGACGTCAGTAACCTTAACAATAGTGAATAGCTGCATCTCATTATTTGAACGGCAGCTTTGGGTCGCAATCCGCCGTCCCGCCAGCGCCGACTTTTCTACTCGCCCAGATACGCGGCCCGCACGCGCGGGTCGGCCAACAGGCTGTCGGCACGGTCGGCCAGGGTAATCAAGCCGCTTTCCATCACATAGCCGCGCGAGCAGGTTTGCAGCGCGAGGCGGGCGTTCTGCTCGACCAGCAGGATGGTCACGCCCTGTGCCGCCACCGAGCGGATCACCTCGAAAACCTTTTCGACCATCAGCGGCGCGAGGCCCATCGACGGTTCGTCGAGCAGCAGCAGTTGCGGCCGCCCCATCAGCGCCCGGCCGATCGCCAGCATCTGCTGCTCGCCGCCGGAAAGGGTGCCGGCCACCTGGCTGGCCCGCTCCTTGAGGCGCGGCAGCATCACGTAGATGCGGTCGAGGTCGGCAGCGATCTCCGGCTTGTCATCGCGGTGGTAGGCACCCATCGCCAGATTCTCGGCCACCGTCAGCCGCGCGAAGATGCCGCGACCTTCGGGCACCAGCGCCAGCCCCTGACGGATCAGGTGATGACTCGGCAGACGGTCGAGCCGTTCGCTGCGGTAATGGATTTCGCCGCGCGACGGGATCATGCGCGCCAGCGCCTTGAGGGTGGAGGTCTTGCCCGCGCCGTTGGCGCCGATCAGGCAGACCAGTTCGCCCTGCTCGACAGCGAAGGAAATGCCCTTGACGGCGGCGATGCCGCCGTAATGGACTTCGAGGTTGAGCGCCTCAAGCAGGACCGTCGCCAACACTGCCCCCCAGATACGCCTCGATCACCTTGGAATCGCGCTGCACGATATCGGGCACGTCCTCGGCGATCTTTTCACCATAATCGAGGACGGCCACACGGTCGCACAGGCCCATTACCAGCTTGACGTCGTGCTCGATCAGCAGCACCGTCAGGCCGTCGCCGCGCAGGCCCTCGATGAGTTGGCGCAGGGCGACCGTCTCGGTCGCGTTCATGCCGGCCGCCGGCTCGTCGAGCGCCAGCAACTTGGGTTCCGTCGCTAGCGCACGGGCGATCTCCAGCCGGCGCTGGTCGCCGTAGGCCAGATGGCGGGCGAGGTCGCCGGCGCGATGGGCGATACCGACGTAATGCAGCAGTTCCTCGGCGCGGCGACGAATTTCCACCTCCTCCGCGCGCTGCGCCGGAGTGCGTAGGATCGCGCCGAATACGCCGGTCTTGGTGCGCACATGGCGGCCAACCATGACGTTCTCCAGCGCGGTCATGTTGCCGAACAGGCGGATGTTTTGGAAGGTGCGCGCAATCCCGGCGCGGGCGACGAGGTGCGGGCTACCGAGTTCGAGGGCGGCTCCATCGAACAGGATGTCGCCGCTGTCGCGGGTGTACAGCCCCGTCAGCACGTTGAAGAAGGTGGTCTTGCCCGCACCGTTGGGGCCGATCAGGCCGTAAATCTCTTTATGACGGATGGTCAGCGACACGTCCTTGAGTGCCTGGACGCCGCCGAAGCGCTTGCCGATGCCACGTGCCTCGAGCAAAACCGTGCTCACGCCACTTCTTCCTTCATTTCGCGCTTGTGGCGCGATTCCGGCCACAGGCCGGCCGGGCGGAAGCGCATCGTCAGCACCAGCGCGATACCGAACACCAGCATGCGCAGCACTTCGGGCTCGACCAGCAGCTTGCCGAACAGTGCCTTCTGCGCCGGCTCGACGGTATAGCGCAGGAATTCCGGCACGAAGGACAAGAGCAGCGCACCCGCGATCACGCCCCAGACGTTACCCATGCCGCCGAGCACCACCATCGCCAGGATCATCACCGATTCCTGCAGGATGAAGCTCTCGGGGCTGACGAAGCCCTGCATCGCCGCGAACATGCCCCCGGCGATGCCGCCGAAGCTGGCGCCCATGGCGAAGGCCAGCAGCTTGACGTTGCGCGTGTTGATGCCGGCCGCCTTGGCGGCGACTTCGTCCTCGCGGATCGCCACCCAGGCGCGGCCGATGCGCGATTGTTGCAGGCGCAGGTTGACCAGGATGACGCCAAGGAGCAACAGCAGCAGGACATGGTAGTACTTGACCGGGCCGGTGAAGGCGAGGCCGAACAGGGTGTCAGTTGCGGAAAAATTGACGCCGCCCACGCTGAAGCCGTCGATGCGGGTGATGCCCTTCGGCCCGTTGGTGATGTTGAACGGCGCCGACAGGTTGTTCATGAAGATGCGCACGATCTCGCCGAAGCCAAGGGTGACGATAGCGAGGTAGTCGCCGCGCAGCCGCAAAGTCGGCGCTCCCAGCACGGCGCCCGCCATGCAGGCGATCAGCGCGCCGATCGGCAGGATCGCCCAGAACGGCAGATGCAGATTGAAATGCGGTGATGCCAGCAGCGCCCAGGTGTAGGCGCCGACGGCGTAGAAGGCGACGTAGCCGAGGTCAAGCAGGCCGGCCATGCCGACGACGATGTTGAGGCCGAGCGACAGGAACACGAACAGGATCGCCAGGTTGGCGATGCGCACCCAGGCGGTGCCGACGCTGGTCAGCACATGCGGCAGCACCAGCAGCGCAAGGGCGATGAGCGCGATGCCGAGCCAGCTCTTCTTCATGCCCGCTCGGAAACCCGTTCGCCCAACAGGCCCGACGGCCTGAAGACCAGCACGAGGATCAGCACCAGGAAGGCGAACACATCCTGGTAGTTGCTGCCGAACAGCACCACGTGGCCATCGACGGCGCAGCGTTCGGCCAGCAGGCCGCCGTTGGCGCCCACGATCGGCCAGTCGCACAGGTCGGTCATGTCGCCGATGTAGCCGGCACCCAGCGCTTCGACCAGTCCCAGCAGGATGCCGCCCAACATGGCCCCGGCGAGGTTGCCGATGCCGCCGAGCACGGCCGCAGAGAAGGCCTTGAGGCCGAGGATGAAGCCCATCGTGTAATGGGCGATGCCGTAGTAGGTGCCCACCATCACGCCGGCCACGGCGCCGAGGCCAGCACCGATGACGAAGGTGGCGGCGATGACGCGGTTGGCGTCGATGCCCATCAGCGCGGCGACGCGCACGTCTTCGGCGGTGGCGCGGATGGCAATGCCGAATTTGGTGCGATAAACGAACCAGGTGAGCGCGCCCATCATCGTCACCGACAGCAGGATGATGGCGATCTGCACGCTGCTGATGGCTGCCCCGCCAATGGCGAAGCTGGCGTTTTCCATGATCTGCGGGAAGGCACGCGGGTCGCGGCCCCAGATCAGCAGGGCGAGGTGTTGCAGGATGATCGACATGCCGATCGCGGTGATCAGTGGTGCCAGTCGCGGAGCGTGACGCAGGGGCCGGTAGGCGAGGCGTTCGAGCAGGTAGCCGATCGCCATGCAGACGGGAATGGCGGCCAGCACGCCGAGCAGCACGACGACGATCGGCGGCAGCGGCAGGCCGACCATGGCCATGATGACGGTAAAGGCCACCATCGCACCGATCATCACCACTTCGCCGTGGGCGAAGTTGATCAACTGGATGACGCCATAGACCATCGTATAGCCGAGCGCGACGATGGCATAGACGCTGCCCGTCGTCAGGCCGTTGATGATCTGCTGGATGAAGATATCCATGGGCAAAGCTTACCGGGGAAACAACGACGGCACCCTCAGTTGCCCGGGAGTGCCGTCGCCGTGTTGCCGGAGCCGACTGTTACTTGCCGGCCGCGCCCAAAGCCGCGTACTCGTCGAGGGTCAGCGACTTGCCGCCCTTGATGATCGCCAGCGGGGTGACCTTAGCGCTCTTCAGCGTGAAGATGGTCATCTCGGCATCTTTGCGGTCACCCTTTTCGTCGAACTGGATGTTGCCCGACGCACCGTTGAAGTCGATCGACTGCAGCGCCGGCAGATACTTCGCCGGATCGGTCGAGTCGGCCTTCTGCATCGCCGCGATCATCAGCTTTGCCGCGTCGTAGGTGAAAGGCGAGTAGAGGATCGGGTCGATGTTGTACTTGGCCTTGTAAGCGTCGAGGAAAGCCTTGCCCGCCGCCTGCACCGGAATGCCGGCCTGGGAGCAGATCAGGTTCTCGGCCGCTTCGCCCGCCAGTTCGCCCATCTTGTCGGTACAGGCACCGTCGCCGAAGGCGAATACTGCGCCGATCTTGAGTTCGCGGGCCTGCTTGAGCAGCGGGCCGCCGGTGGCGTCCATGCCGCCGTAGAAGACGACATCGGGCTTCTTGCCCTTGACCTTGGTCAGCACGGCTTTCCAGTCAGCGGTCTTGTCGGTGCCCTTCTCGCGCGGCAGCACCTTGACGCCGGCGGCCTTGAGCGCCTTCTCGACTTCGTTAGCCAGACCCTCGCCATAGGCGGTGGCATCATCGATGACGGCTGCCGTCTTCGGCTTGGCATTGGCGACCAGGTAGTTGGCGATAGCCGGGCCCTGCTGGTCGTCGCGGCCGACGACGCGGAACACGCCCTTGAAGCCCTGCTCGGTCAGTGCCGGGTTGGTGGCGGAACCCGAAATCATCGGCAGGCCGGCACCGTTGTAGATGGCGGAAGCCGGGATGGTGGTGCCGGAATTCAGGTGGCCAACCACGCCGACTACCTTGGCATCGACCAGTTTCTGGGCGACGGTGTTGCCGACCTTCGGATCTGCCTGGTCGTCTTCGGCGACGACCTCGAACTTGACCGGCTTGCCGCCGATGCTGATACCGGCCGCATTCGCCTCTTCAACGGCCAGGCGGGCACCGTTTTCGTTGTCCTTGCCTAGATGGGCGATACCGCCGGTGAGCGGACCGACATGGCCGATCTTGACGATTTCGGCGGCAGGCGGGGGGGGCGGTGTTTCAGCTTTCGGTGCCGAGGCAGGGGCAGGGGCTTCCTTGCCGCAACCGATCAACAGCACGGCAGCGGCAATCGACAGGGACAAAACTTTTTTTGTAGGTGTATTCACTTGGATCTCCAGGGAGGTTGGAAAGTTTCGAATCGTCAAACAGTTACAAACCAGACACGACAAAAACCCGGCTAATGCCGGGTTTTTCTTCAATATTGAAATGCTTACTTGGCGCCGGCGAGAACCCACTTGACCAGGGTTTGAATGTCGGCGTCCTTGACCGCAGCATTCGGCGGCATCGGGATCGGGCCCCAGACACCCACGCCACCGGCCTTGACCTTTTTGACCAGCATCGCTTCGGCATCGGCCTTGCCGGCATACTTCTTGGCAATATCCTGATAGGCGGGGCCGACGACCTTCTTGTCGACAGCGTGGCAGGCCAGACAGCCACTCTTGGTGGCGAGATCCTTGTTGGCCATGGCTGGAGCAGAGACCATCAGGCCAGCGGTAATCAGTGCGGTAGCGATCAGTTTCATGTTCTTCCTCGCAGGGTTGTTGGTTTGTGATGAAAATTTCGACCGTCAGTCTAGCGGAAATCAGCGGTCTTGCAATACTTCCTTCAGTTTTTCCGGGTTGTCCTGCGGTGCAAGGCAATTAACGCCGTGACAAGCCGGGGCGTTGACATGCGAGCTTGCCGGTAGTGCCAGCGCTCCTTCCAGCGCAGACAGCAGGGAGGCAAAGCCGGCAGGTTGTCGTTCGAACTGCGACCAAAATGCCTCGATGGTTCGACGCGCAGCTTCCAGGTAACGCACCTCGCCGAGCAGGTGGCCGAGCCGCTGCAAGGCCAGCGCCGCCATGCCGTTACCGGCGGGCTGAGCGTTGTCGTGGCCGGTCTTGGGGCGCTGGATGAGTTGTTCGTGGTCGTGCGCGGTAAAGAAGAAACCGCCTGCGTCGCGGTCCTCGAAATTTTCCAGCAGGGCGTCGGCGAGCTGGCGGGCAAAGGCCAGATCATCGGTACGACAATCGGCTTGTAGCATTTCCAGCAGGGCGGCGAGCAGGAAGGCATAGTCGTCCAGATAGGCCGGCAAGCTGTCCGTGGTGGTGAGCCGGCCGTCCTGCCAACGCCGACTTTTCAGATCGTCGAGAGCCTTGCGTCCTATCGCCAGCCAGTCGGGGCGCTCGCAGAGGCGTGCCGCGTGCCCCAGCCCCTCGATCATCAGGCCGTTCCAGCTTGTCAGGATCTTGTCGTCACGCCCTGGGTGGATGCGCTGTTCGCGCGCCGCGAAGAGCTTGGCGCGAGCAGACTCCAGCAAGACGGTTTCACCTTCGGCCAGCGGCGCGGCGATTTTCAGATGCCAGTGCCGGTTCTCGAAATTGGCCGGCTCCGCCAGTCCCCAGTGGCGTCCCGCCAGCGCCGACTCTTCGGGCGTCAGGAGCCGGGCCACCTCGGCACGCTCCCACACATAGAACCTGCCTTCCTCACCTTCGGAATCGGCGTCGAGCGAGGAATAAAACGCCCCCCCCGGCGCGGTCATTTCACGCTGGAGCCAGCCGACAATGCCTTCTGTTACACGCAGGAACGACGCATCGCCGGTCGCTGCCCAAGCATCGGCATACAGCCCCAGCAAGGGTCCGTTGTCGTAGAGCATCTTTTCGAAATGGGGAATCTCCCAGCGCTCATCCACGCTGTAGCGGCAGAAGCCGCCGCCCAGTTGGTCATGGATGCCGCCCGCCGCCATGCACTTGAGCGTAAACAAGGCCGCTTCGCACGCCTGCGGATCATTCGACCGGGATAGCAAAAAGCGCAGGTCGGTAGGGTGTGGAAACTTCGGCGCCCCGCCGAACCCGCCGAAATGGCGATCGAAACTGCCGAGCAGGAGCGTGCGCAAGGCTGTCAGCGGACCGTCGTCGAGCGCAGCCACGCCCTTGGTTGGCGGGGAGTGCGTCAGCGCCGTCAGCAGCCCGCGGTTCTGGGCGTCGATGTCGCCACGCCGTGTCTGCCAGACCTCATTGATCCGCTCGCACAGGTCGACAAAACCCGGCAGGCCGTAGCGGGCTTCACGCGGGAAATAGGTGCCGCCATGGAAGGGCACGCCGTCGGGGGTCAGGAACATGGTCAGGGGCCAGCCGCCCGGTCGCTGCACCAGCATCTGGTGCGCCGTCTGATAAATCTGGTCGAGATCCGGGCGTTCTTCGCGGTCCACCTTGATGTTGATGAAATGCCGGTTCATCACCGCCGCCGTTGGCTCGTCCTCGAAAGACTCGTGCGCCATCACATGGCACCAGTGACAGGCGGAATAACCGATGGAAAGCAGAATCGGCTTGTCCTGCGTCCTGGCTTCCGTCAGCGCTTCCTCTCCCCAGGGCCACCAGGCCACCGGGTTGTCGGCGTGCTGCCTGAGGTAGGGCGAGGTCTCTTGAGCAAGACGATTGGTGATGTCGGGCATGTCGACCTCCGGATCAAGGACCAACTATACCCGATTATTTTTGTCCACTAAGGTAACAGATCATTCAGCAGCAAGTCGACATCCTTTTGCGTCAAGCGCTGATCTTCGGTGGGTCCGCCACTCTCGACGACGATGATGGCACCGACCAGCGCCTTGGTCGCCTTGCGCAGCGACTGGCCGGCCAGGTCCTGGAATTCCTGGGCGACGATGATGTTGGTCAGCTGGCTGCCAATGGCGTTGAGCATGGCTTCAAGCTCCTTGCGGCTCCAGTCCTTGCCGAGCGAAGCCAGCGCCTGTTTCACCTGATCCTTGGCGGATTCGGCTTCGAGGAGCGACTTGGTGGCTGCTTCCGCGGTAATGCGCTCGACATTGCCGAGGATGGCCGCAACCTCTTTCGGACTGTTGGCCGAGCGCTTGGACAGCCCCTTGGCAGCCTGGTTGAGTTCCTTGGCCAACAGCTTCAGTTCGTTCAGGACTTCGCCGGTGGCCTGCTTGGGCTTGCGCACCGCTGGTTTCTTCGCTACGGGCTTCTTGCGGCTGCTTGTCGTTGCCATCGTGCCTCCCCTTCAAGTTAAAGCTGAGAAACGTCGCGTACCGCGCCGGTATCGGCGCTGGTGGTCAATGCGGCGTAGGCCTTGAGCGCCGCCGAGACGGCACGCTCGCGTTTGGCCGGTTTCCACGCCGCCGCACCTTTCGCTGCCATCGCGGCACACCGTCCCGCCAGCGCCGACTTTTCGATGACGAGGTTGATGCTGCGGTTGGGAATGTCGATCTCGATCGTGTCGCCTTCCTCGACCAGGCCGATGGCACCGCCCGCCGCCGCTTCCGGCGATGCATGGCCGATGCTGAGGCCCGACGTACCGCCAGAAAAACGCCCGTCGGTGAGCATGGCGCAGACCTTGCCGAGGCCCTTTGACTTCAGATAGGAGGTCGGGTAGAGCATTTCCTGCATGCCGGGCCCGCCCTTGGGGCCCTCGTACAAGACGACGACAATGTCGCCGGGCTTGATCTGGTCGCCGAGGATTTTCTCGACCGCTTCTTCCTGCGACTCGCACACCCGCGCCCGGCCGGTAAATTTGAGGATGGAATCGTCGACGCCCGCCGTCTTGACGATGCAACCCTTCTCGGCGATGTTGCCAAACAGAATCGCCAGACCGCCGTCCTGCGAGTAGGCGTGAGCCTTGTCACGGATACAGCCGCTTTCGCGGTCAAGGTCCAGCTTGGGGTAGCTGCGGCTCTGCGAGAAGGCGACCTGCGTCGGCACCCCGCCTGGCGCGGCACGATAGAACTCATGCACGGGCTTGCTGGTGTTACGGATCACGTCGCAGCAATCCAGTTGCTCGCCGAGGGACGGGTAGAGCACCGTCGGGCAGTCGCGATTGATCAGCCCGGCGCGATCCAGTTCGCCGAGGATGGCCATGATGCCGCCGGCGCGATGCACATCTTCCATGTGGTATTTCTGCGTGGCCGGCGCCACTTTGGCCAGACACGGGACCTTTCTGGACATGCGATCGATGTCGGCCATCGTGAAAGCCACGCCGGCTTCCTGTGCAGAAGCCAGCAGGTGCAGCACCGTGTTGGTCGAACCGCCCATGGCGATGTCGAGCGCGATGGCGTTCTCGAAGGCAGCGAAGCTGGCGATGCTGCGCGGCAGCGCGCTGGCGTCGTCCTGCTCGTACCAGCGCTTCGCCAGTGCGACGATCTGCCGGCCGGCCTTGACGAACAGCTTCTCGCGGTCGGCATGGGTCGCCAGCAGCGAGCCGTTTCCAGGCAGCGACAGGCCCAGCGCCTCGGTCAGGCAGTTCATCGAGTTGGCGGTGAACATGCCGGAGCAGGAACCGCAGGTCGGGCAGGCCGAGCGTTCCATGGCATTCACGTCGGCATCGGAGTTCTTGCTGTCGCCCGCCTCGATCATGGCGTCGATCAAATCGACCATGCGGTATTCGCCATGCCATTTGACCTTGCCGGCTTCCATCGGCCCGCCGGACACGAAGATGGCCGGAATGTTGAGGCGCAGCGCCGCCATCAGCATGCCGGGGGTGATCTTGTCGCAGTTGGAGATACACACCATCGCGTCGGCGGTGTGGGCGTTGCACATGTACTCGACCGAGTCGGCGATCAGTTCGCGCGAAGGCAGCGAATAGAGCATGCCGCCGTGGCCCATGGCGATGCCGTCATCAACGGCGATGGTGTTGAATTCCTTGGCCACGCCGCCGGCCGCCTCGATCTGGCGCGCCACCAACTGGCCGAGATCCTTCAGATGCACGTGGCCCGGTACGAACTGGGTGAAGGAATTGACCACGGCGATGATCGGCTTGTCGAAATCACCGTCCTGCATGCCTGTGGCACGCCACAGGGCGCGCGCGCCGGCCATGTTGCGGCCGTGGGTGGAGGTGCGGGAACGGTAGGCAGGCATGTGAACTCCGGCAGTACGGTGGGGAACGTTGATTCTAGCGGATGCACGTCCGGCAGCGGGTATCATCCGCCAGTCCATTTTCGGAGGAGATCAGCATGCAAAAAGCGGTTCAGGATTGCTACCCGGATGAGTTGAGCCATTGCTACGGCTGCGGCCGGAACAATGCCGCCGGCCACCAGATCAAAACCTACTGGAACGGCGACAAGGGCGAAGGCATCGCCCATTTCACCCCCGGTCCGGAACACACTGCGATTCCCGGCTTCGTCTATGGTGGCCTGATCGCCTCGCTGGTCGATTGTCACGGCACCGGCACCGCGGCGGGCGCCGCCTACCAGGCAGCCGGGCGTGAGCCGGGTTCCCTGCCGGCGCTGCGCTTCGTCACCGGTTCCTTGCAGGTTTCCTATCTTGCGCCAACGCCGCAGGGCGTGGAACTGGAATTGCGCGGCGCACCGGTCGAGATCAAGGAGAAGAAGGTCGTCGTCGATGTCACGGTCTCGGCCAACGGCAAGGTCACGGCCAAGGGCCAGGTGATTGCGGTGCGCATGCCGGACACAATGGCGCCAAAGTAACGCACGCCCTCCGCTCAGCGCCGTCCCGCCAGCGCCGACTTTTCTTGACATCGGGCGTGCTCCGGACGATCGTCCTATTATTCTGACTAGTCTGACTAGTCAGACCGGATGATTGACAAGGAGA
>JACDZI010000067.1 GCA_013426785.1 Rhodocyclaceae bacterium
ACTGCGGGCGCTACTCAAAGAACAGGAAGAAACGCTAGATGGATGGTGAGCGCCAACACACAAGCGAGGGCGGTAGAATCCGAAAGCGACACCCTTTCGGGTAGCTAGGTGGGTGGCTATTCGGCTTGGTTGAAAATGAAACCCTTATTAAGAAAGGCTTTGAGGGCGATCCTCAAAGACCCCAAGGCTACAAATGATTGATCTCGAAGTTATCCATCGCGTGCAGGAAACCCTGGAGGCACGGAGGGGCGCCCCCCCCGATTCCTCCTACGTTGCCAGCCTTTACGCCAAGGGCACGGACGCCATCTGCAAGAAGGTGGTTGAGGAAGCCGCTGAAACCATTATGGCCGCGAAGGATGGCGATCGCTTGCACCTGGTGCGCGAGACCTGCGACCTGTGGTTCCACAGCATGGTGTTACTGGCGCATTTCGGCATCGGGGTGGATGACATAATGATGGAGTTCCGTCGTCGCGAAGGCATTTCGGGCATCGACGAGAAGGCCAGTCGGGGCCAGTGATGAACGACTGCATTTTCTGCAAGATCGTCTGCGGGGACATTCCCTGCAAGAAGGTCTATGAGGATGAGGATATCCTTGCCTTCCACGACATCAATCCGATTGCACCGGTACATTTCATGGTAATCCCCAAGCAGCACATTGCCTCGCTGGCGGATACCGACGCGAGCCATGCCCCGGTGCTGGGCAAACTGTTTGCCAGACTGGGCGAACTGGCGCGCAGCCAGGGGTTGACCGACGGCTTTCGCACCATCGTCAACACCGGCAGGGTGGGGCAGCAGGAGGTGTATCATCTTCATGTCCATGTCGTCGGCGGACCCGATCTGCTCGGCTCCATGCTGAAACGCAAATAACACCGAGGAGAGAGTCTGATGGGAACCTGGAGTATCTGGCATTGGCTGGTTGTGTTGGTGATCGTGATGCTGGTTTTCGGCACCAAGAAGTTGCGCAACGTCGGCCAGGACTTGGGCGGCGCGGTCAAGGGCTTCAAGGACGGCATGAAGGAAGGCTCGTCCGATGCCGCCAAGCCGCTTGACAGCCAGGCGGGCACTACCATCGAAGGCGAGGCGCGCAAGGAACAGGCGAAATCCTGACCTTTCACGCCGTCCTGCCAGCGCCGACTTTTCATCCCCTGTAATTTCCTGTCGTGTTCGATATCGGTTTCTCCGAACTGATGGTGATCGCCCTCGTCGGGCTGATCGTCATCGGCCCCGAGCGCATGCCCAAGGTCGCGCGTACTGTGGGCCATTTGCTTGGCAGGTTGCAGCGCTATGTTGGCGATGTCAAGGCCGACATCAATCGCGAGATGCAACTGGACGAACTCAAGAAACTACAGTCGCAAGTGGCCGAGCAGGCGCGCGACATCGAACGGCAGGTGAATAAGCAAATGAACTCGGTCGAAACCTCGCTCAACCAGTCGATCCTGCCCGGGGCCGATACTGCCACCACGACACCAACATCCGGTGAGACGCCTCTGCCGGCAACATCCGATACGGGCAAGACCCCCTGATGGAAGGCGCGCAGGAAAGCTTCATCTCCCATCTGGTCGAACTGCGCGACCGGCTGATCCGGGCGCTACTGGCGGTTCTGGTGGTGTTCTTCGGCCTCGTCAATTGGGCACGCGACATCTACACGCTGTTGGCCGCGCCGATGCTGGCCGCCCTGCCCGAGGGCGGGCAGATGATCGCTACCGATGTTTCCGGCGCCTTCTTCGTGCCGATCAAGGTGACGATGATGGTGGCCTTCCTTTTCACCCTCCCCTATGTGCTCTACCAGGCTTGGTCATTTGTCGCCCCCGGCTTGTATACCCACGAAAAGAAGCTGGCGCTGCCGCTGCTGGTGGCGAGCGTGCTGCTGTTCTTCATCGGCATGAGCTTCGCCTATTTTGTCGTCTTTCCGACGGTGTTCACCTTCATCAACAAGTTCGCCCCCGAGGGGGTAGCGGTGATGACCGACATCGACAAGTACCTGTCTTTCGTCCTGACGACGTTCCTCGCCTTTGGCGTGACCTTCGAGGTGCCGGTGGTGGTGATCGTGCTGGTGCGTGTCGGGCTGGTGAGCGTGGCCAAGCTCAAGGAAATCCGCCCCTATGTCATCGTCGGTGCCTTCATTGTGGGCGCCATCTTCACGCCGCCCGACGTGCTTTCGCAGTTCATGCTGGCCGTGCCGATGTGGCTGCTGTATGAGTTGGGCATCGTGCTGGCGCAGATGATCGGCACCTCCACCCGCGCCGATGCCGATGCCTACTGCGCGCCTGACACCAAGGCGATGGATGCCGAACTCGATCGCGCCGAGGCGGAGTCGGCGCGCAACCGGGAGAGCAATTAGCGACTAGCGCGGCGGCTTCGGCCGCCGGCCGATGGCGACCGCCACTTCCAGCGGCTTGCCTTCCCGGCTCAGTCCGAAGCGGGCCGATTCCCCTGGTGTCAGGGCGGCAATCAGGTCCAGCATCACCTGGGCGTCCCGGACCGGCTTGCCGGCCACCGCCAGCAGCACGTCGCCGGGCTTGATGCCGGCCTTGTCGGCGGGACTGCCGCGCATCACGCCGGCAATCAATGCCCCTTGCCCTTGCTTGATGCCGAAAGATTCGGCCAGTTCGGCGGTCATGTCCTGCACTTCGACGCCGATCCAGCCGCGGGTTACCGCGCCGGTCTTGATGATCTGCTCCATCACGCTCTTCGCCAGCGAAACCGGAATGGCGAAACCGATGCCCATCGAGCCGCCGCTTTGCGAGTAGATCGCCGTGTTGATGCCGACCAGGTGGCCGTTGCTGTCGACCAGCGCCCCGCCGGAGTTGCCCGGATTGATGGCTGCGTCGGTCTGGATGAAATTCTCGAAGGTATTGATGCCCAGGTGTGAGCGGCCGAGCGCCGAAACGATGCCGGAGGTCACCGTCTGGCCGACACCGAAGGGATTGCCGATGGCCAGCACCACATCACCGATGCGCAGCGATTCGGCGGCGGCGAAGGTGATCGGCGTCAGCGGCTTGTCGCTGACGATCTTCAGGATGGCCAGATCGGATTCCGGATCGGCGCCGACCAGTTTGGCCTTGGTCTTGCGACCATCATGAAAGGCCACCTCGATCTCGTCGGCGGATTCGACCACATGGTTATTGGTAAGCAGGAGGCCGTCGGCGGACACGACGACGCCGCTGCCCAGGCCTGACTGGCGCTGGCTATCCGGCCCGAAGCGGTCGCCGAAGAAGTGACGAAAGACCGGATCGTTGATGAAGGGGTGCCGCCGCACTTCCTGGCTGGTGAAGATATGCACCACCGCCGGCAGGGCGGACTGGGCCGCGTCGGCGTAACTGGCTACCTTGCTGCGGGCGTTGCCAGCAGGATCGGCCTGCTGGGTCGCCACCGCTGCCGGTTGTACCGGGTTCGCCACAGGCCTTGACGCCAGCCATTCCGGTTTGAGGGTCTGGATGACGAACAGGGTCGCCACGGTGACCGTGACGGCCTGGGCAAAAATGAGCCACAATCGGTGCATGCGCAAACGCGGACTGGAAATGATGGAGGTGTGGGATGAGGCGGGATGAACTGGCTGTGTATCTGGACGGCTTGCTGGAGCCGGCGCGCTTCCACGATTATTGCCCAAACGGGCTGCAAGTGGAAGGACGCCGCGAGGTGCGGCGCATCGTCTGCGGGGTCACGGCCAGCCAGGCGCTGATCGAGGCGGCGGTGGCGCGCTCGGCCGATGCGCTGCTTGTCCATCACGGCTGGTTCTGGAAGGGCGAGGACGGGCGCGTCACCGGTTTTCGCAAGCGCCGCCTGCAGACCCTGCTGGCACACGACATCAACCTGTTCGCCTATCACCTGCCGCTCGATGGCCATGCCGAACTCGGCAACAACGCACAACTCGCGGCCCGCTTCGGCTGGACGGTCGAGCGCCGCTTCGGCGAGCACGATCTGGGCTGTTTTGCCGTCCTGCCAGCGCCAACTTTTGCCGGCGACATCACCCGTCAGGCTGAGCAAGTGCTTGGCCGACCGCCTCTGCTGATTGGCGACACACAGCAGGAAATTACACGGGTCGCCTGGTGCAGCGGCGGGGCGCAGGACTGGTTCGAGGCGGCCATCGACGCTGGGGCCGATCTGTTCATGTCCGGCGAAATTTCCGAGCAAACCACCCACCTGGCACGCGAAACCGGGGTGGCTTACCTCGCTGCGGGTCACCATGCCACCGAACGCTACGGGGTCATGGCCCTGGGCGCGCATCTGGCCGCGCACTGTGGCCTGGACTGCGCGTTCGTGGATATCGACAATCCTGTCTAGCGGTCGGCCTTCAACAATGCGGTCAGCAGCAGCAGTTCCTCGGCGACCGACTGGGGAAAGCCGGCACGTGCCCCGCCGCGGTTTTCGTCCAGCAGGTTTTGCAGATAGGTGAGGCAGGCCGGCTTGCGCCACAATTCGACCGTTCGTGCAGCGATGTGCGGGTAGTCCTCCAGACTGCGCTGCAATCCTGGCTGGGCCTGCCAATCGACGGGTTGCACGTTGAAGTGCTGGCGTAATTCCTCGGCGGAGCGTTCGAATTCCACCTGTTGGCCGTTCTGACGATAGATTTCCAGCAGTTTCAGCCATTGTGCCAGCGCCTGTTTGGGTTCACGGCCGATCTGCTCGACCAGGGTCTGCGCTGCACCATGGCCCAGGCCCATCGATAGCATGATTTCCGCGAGTTCGATGGCCTGGTCTTTTCCCGTCTCTGTAGCGGGTTCCGGTTTTATTGCCACAACGGGAGTTGCCGGAAATGCCGGTGTTGGTGGGGGGGCGGATGGGGGCCGCGCGGCCGGTTTTGCCGGTACTTCAGTCGATATTTTGGGTTCGCCCATCGCCGCCACGGGGGCTGCGGTCACAGCACGCCGCCGGCGCCAGTCGAGCAGCAGCAGGATTGCCAAGGACCCTGCGGCGGCGGGAATCGCCCAATCCAAGAGATCAGGCGCAGGGGCCTCAGCGCTTGGCGGTGGCGGTGCCGGGCGCAGCGGCAGCGAGGCGACGGGTTTGGCCGGATCGGGTAGTCCGGAAACTAGGCGGTGCAGGTCACGCACTAGAGCCTCGATGCGCGACAAACTTACCAGGATTTCGTCGAGAATTGCGTCCTGGCGCTGGAACCTCTGATGGAGCGGGTCGTCCGGATCAAGAGCCGCCGCGTGGCTGACTTGAAGCTTTTCCGGCGGATCCGGGGTTTCGGCAGCAGCGAACAACGGCCATGCCAGCATGAGGCCGGTCATGGCAACGGACTTCAGTCGTCGGAAGTTCAGGTGCAAGGCAGCGAGACCTCTTGCGGAATGGAAAATGCGGCCATTTTGCGGGTTTGACTCCGGCCCGAAACCCAAATTACAGGGGCATTGCCGGGCTTTAACCCGTTTTCAGGCTGCTGACGAAGGCCTTGCGCAGCTTGACGACTTTCGGTGCGACCACCGCCTGGCAATAGGGCTGGGCGGGATGGCGCGCGAAGTAGTCGCGGTGGCCATCCTCGGCGGGCCAAAAAGTCGGCGCCGGCAGGACGGCGGTGACGATGGGATCTGGCCAGATGCGCTGCCCGTCGAGTTCGGTGATCAGGGCCTGTGCGGTGGCAGCCTGTGCCGTGTCGTGGGTAAAAATCACCGAACGGTACTGCGTGCCGACATCGTGGCCCTGGCGGTTGGGCGTGGTCGGGTCGTGGATGGTGAAGAAGGCCGTCAGCAGCGTCCGGTAGTCGATCGCGGCGGGATCAAATTCAATGTGGACGACTTCGGCATGTCCCGTGTCGCCAGTGCACACTTGCTCGTAGCTTGGCTGTTCGACCTTGCCGCCGCAATAGCCGGAGGTGACCGACACCACGCCGGCCAGTTGCCCAAGTGCCGCCTCCAGGCACCAGAAGCAGCCGCCGCCCAGCGTTGCAGTATCCAGTGGATTCATCAATCCGAGATCAGGCGCCAGGCGCCGTCCTTGAGCGTCATCATCACCCGGCCGCGGGCGTCGAAGCCGGAGTGGTCCTGCGCCGTCATGTTGTACACGCCCTGGGTGCCGTTGAGTTCCTTGATCTGCTCGAGGGCGTCGCGCAGCGCAGCGCGGAACTCGGGGGTGCCTGGCCTGGCCTTTTTCAGTGCGGCCGGCACGGCCCGCTGCAGCATCAGGCCGGCGTCGTAGACGTTGGCGCCGAAGGTGGCCGGCTTGTTGCCGTGCAGCTTTTCATAAGCGGCGATGTATTCCTGCGCCATCTTCTTCGACGGATGGCTGGCGGGGATTTCGTCGAGCACCAGCATCAGGCTGGCGGCCATCAGCGCCCCTTCGACCTGCTTGCCGCCGAGGCGGATGAAGTCGGGCAGGGCGGCGCCGTGGGTCTGGTAAATCTTGCCCTTGTAGCCGCGCTCGACCAGCGTGATGTGCGGCAGCACGGTCGGGCCGCCGGCGGCGGCTACCAGCACGGCGTCGGGCTTGGCGGCGATCAGCTTGACGGCCTGGCCGGTCACCGACTGGTCGCTGCGGAGGAAACGCTCGGTCGCCACCAGCGTGATGCCGACCTTCTGGATCTGCGCGGTGAATTCCTTGAGCCAGGATTCGCCGTAAGGATCGTTGAAGCCGATGAAGCCGACCGTCTTGATGCCGCTCTTCTGCATGTGGGCGACGATGGCATCGGCGATCAGGCTGTCGTTTTGCGTGGTCTTGAACACCCAGCGCTTTTTCTCGTCCATCGGCAGCACCACGGCCGGGGTGCCCACCGGCGCCAGCAACGGGATGCTGTTCTCGGCGATGACCGGCAGGATCGCCATCGCGTTGGGCGAGCCGGAGGGACCGACCAGCACGTCGATGTTCTGCTCGGAGATCAATTTTTTGGCTAGTTGTACCGCCTGGGTCGGATCGGACTGGTCGTCATACTGGAGGTACTCGATGGTGATGTCGCCGATCTTGCGCGGCAGCAGCGGCACGCTGTTTTTCTGCGGAATGCCGACGGCTGCGACCGGGCCGGTCGCCGAGTGGATGACGCCGACCTTGACCTGGGCGAAGGCGACACCGCAACAGGCAGCGAGCAGGGTGCCGAGGACGGCAGGCAGAAATTTGCGCAACGACATGTTGATTTTCTCCTCCGGTGGATGACGGCGGAAATTGTAGTCCGACTCGCTGCGGAATGGGTCGGACGCCTTTATTAGAATTGTCTGCCGGTGTAGTATCGCGCGCTTTGTCATCGCAAGGGCTGGGGACCGAGAGTGGCAACCGAATTTCTCATGGGCAACGAGGCGATCGGCCTCGGCGCGCTCGCTGCGGGCGTCCGGGTCGTCACCGGCTATCCTGGCACGCCGTCGAGCGAGATCCTGCCGACGGTGGCCGCCGGCCAGCGCCACCATGACGGCCACATCCACGTCGAGTGGTCCGTCAACGAAAAGGTCGCGCTGGAAGTCGCCGCCGGCGCGGCGATGGCCGGTGCCCGCACGCTGGTGACCATGAAGCAGGTCGGCCTCAATGTCGCCGCCGATCCGCTGATGAGCCTGGTCTATCTCGGCGTCAAGGGCGGCATGGTGGTGGTGGTCGCCGACGATCCCGGCCCCATCTCATCGCAGACCGAGCAGGACACGCGCACCTTCGGCCTGTTCGCCAAGCTGCCGGTGTTCGATCCGGCCACGCCCGAAGAAGCCTACGAGATGATCATCGATGCTTTCGACCTGTCGGAGCGCTTCGGCACCCCCGTGCTGTTCCGGCCGACCACCCGCGTCTGCCATGGCAATGCGCCGGTGGCGCTGCGCGAGCTGCCGCCGCCCACGGCGACCTCGCTGCGCTTCGACAAGAGCCCGCGCTGGGTGATCTTTCCGCGCCTTTCCTACGAGAACCACATCAAGATCGAGCAGCGCCTGCCGCAGATTGCCGATGAATTCTCCGATTACCGTTTCAACAGCCTGACCGGCGCGGGCTGCCTCGGCATTGTCACCCAGGGCATCAGCACCGGCTACGTCGGCGAGGCGCTGGCCATCCTCGGCGAACCGGGGGCGCCCCTGCCAGAATTCAAGCTGTTGCGCGTCGCTACCCCGCACCCCTTCCCCAAGCGGCTGGCGCTCGATTTTCTAACCGGGCTGGAGCGTGTGCTGGTCATCGAGGAACTCGATCCCTACATCGAACGCGAATTGCAGCGCCTCGCCGGTGAATGTCAACTGCAGGTAGCCGTATTGGGCAAAGGCAGCGGACATATTCAGGTGGCCGGCGAGAACACTGTCACCGCTTCCCTGAAGGTGATCGCCGGTTTCCTGGACGTGCCCCTGCCGCCGAACGCGACCGGGCCGGCGCTGCCGGAAGCCGCCCCCACGCTGCCGGCCCGCCCGCCGGTGCTGTGCGCCGGCTGCTCGCACCGTTCCGCCTTCATCGCCGTCAAGCGGGCGATGCGCAAGCGCCGGGCGATTTTCTGCGGCGACATCGGCTGCTACACGCTCGGCAACGCCAAGCCGCTCGACATGGTCGATACCTGCCTGTGCATGGGCGCCGGCATCACCATAGCGCAGGGCCTGCACGTGGTCGAACCCGAGGCGGTGCATTTCGCCTTCATCGGCGACTCGACCTTCTTTCATTCCGGCATCACCGGCATCATCAACGCGGTATACAACCGGACGCCGATCGTGGTGGTGGTGCTCGACAACGCCACCACGGCGATGACCGGTCTGCAGCCGCATCCGGGCACCGGCGACACCATGATGGGCGCGGTGTCGCAGAAGGTGGATATCGCCACGGTGCTGCGCGGCATCGGCGTGCGCCATGTCGAGAAATGCGATCCCCTGCAACTGGACGCGTCGATGGAAGCGGTCAACCGCGCCGTCGCCGCCGCCACCGACGGCGTGGCGGCGCTGATCTTCGAATCGCCGTGCATCCATGTCGCGCCGCCGGCGCCCGGATACGTGGTCAACGCCGAGAAGTGCGAGTGCAAGGAATGCATCATCAAGCTCGGTTGCCCGGCCATCCTCAGCGTGGATGGCAAGGCGTGGATCGACAACGACCTGTGCTTCGGCTGCGACCTGTGCGCGCAGATCTGCAAGTTCGACGCCATCGAGGCGGTGTCGCGCGAGGAACTCGGGCCATGAAGACCAACCTCGTCATCGCCGGGGTAGGTGGCCAGGGCACCGTGCTGGCCGCCAAGCTGGTGGCCCGCGCCGCCATGGAGGCCGGCCTGTGCGTGCGCACGTCCGAGACGATCGGCATGGCGCAGCGCGGCGGCTCGGTGGTCAGCCACGTGCGCATCGCCGACGCGGCCATCGCCTCGCCGCTGATGCCGCCGGGTAGTGCCGACACCCTGCTGGGCTTCGAGCCGGGCGAGGCGGTGCGCAGCCTGCCGCTGCTGCGGCCGGGCGGCACCATCGTTGTCAACGCCCACACCGTGGCGCCGGTGGCGGCGGCGCTGACCAACACCGAGTACAACGGCGCGGCGATGATCGACTACCTCGGCCGCCGCGGCGGCCGGCTGGTGGTCGTCGATGGCGACGCGATCTGCGCGGAAATCGGCTCGCCCAAGGTGCTCAACGTCGCGCTGATCGGCGCGGCGGCGGCGACCGGCGCGCTCGGCGTCAGCCTTGCCCAGATCGAGGACACCCTGCGCAAGGCGCTACGCCCGAAACTGGTGGACATGAACGTAAAGGCGCTGCATGCCGGCGCCCGGCAAGCGAGGAAGGAGATGCAGTGAGCGAAGCAGATTCCAGGAAGGCGGAGCAGTTCGCGGCGATCCGGCGCCTGCTGGCCGGCATCAAGGACCGGAGCCCGTTCTACTGCGGGAAATTCGCCGGCATCGACCTCGCGGACGTGCGCAGCTGGGACGACTTCGCGTCCCTGCCGCTCTCCGAGAAGGCCGACCTGCGCGACGCTTACCCGCTTGGCCTGCAGGCGGTGCCGGATGAGGGGGTGATCCGCATCCACTCTTCGTCGGGGACGACCGGCACGCCGGTGATCATCCCCTACACCGCGCAGGACGTCGAGGACTGGACGACGATGTTCGCGCGCTGCTACGCGCTGGCCGGCTGCACCCGTCTGGATCGCATCCAGATTACCCCCGGCTACGGGCTGTGGACCGCCGGCATCGGCTTCCAGGCCGGCGCCGAGCGGCTCGGCGCGATGGTGGTGCCGACCGGGCCGGGCAACACCGACAAGCAGATGCAGATGCTGACCGACCTGAAGAGCACGGTGATCTGCGCCACCTCGTCCTATGCGCTGCTGCTGGCCGAGGAGGTCGAGCGGCGCGGCATCCGCGACCGCATCCACCTGAAGAAGGCGATCATCGGCTCGGAGCGCTGGGGCGAGAAGATGCGCCGCCGCATCGCCGCCGAGCTGGGCGTGCAGCTCTACGACATCTACGGCCTGACGGAAGTGTACGGGCCGGGCATCGGCATCTCCTGCGACCATCAGTGCGGCATGCACTACTGGGACGACTATCTGTACTTCGAGATCATCGACCAGCATACCGGCCAGCAGGTCCCGGCAGGCGAGATCGGCGAACTGGTGATCACCACACTGAAGAAGGAAGGCGCGCCGCTGATCCGCTACCGCACCCACGACCTGACGCGCTTCATGCCCGGCGCCTGCGCCTGCGGCGCGCCCTATCCGCGCATCGACGACATCCTCGGCCGCACCGACGACATGGTCAAGGTCAAGGGCGTCATCATCTTCCCGGCGCTGTTCGACGAGGTGCTGCACCAGGTGGACGGCGTCAGCAGCGAGTACCAGATCATGATTGACCACCTCGACGGCCGTGATACCGTGACCGTGTTCTTCGAGACGGCGGACGGCGCGCACCGCGAGGGCGTCGAAGCCGACGTGCGGCGCCGCTGCAAGGAGCGCATCGGCCTCACCGTCGTGCCGAAGGCGGTGGCTGTCGGCGAACTGCCGCGCAGCGAGAAGAAGACCAACCGCCTGTTCGACAACCGCTACTAGGCTAACGGGGCCGTCACTTCTACGCCCCTTCGCGCTCGGCCAGGCGCCGCAGCACCAGCGGGAAGGCCCCGGTCAGGAAGCAGGCGACCGCACTCACCATCAGTCCCCAGCCGGCCATCGGATCGGCGAGGAGCGGGTGGCTACCCTGAAAGAGGCCGGCGAAGGCCGCGATACCCGCAAATGCGAGGAGGGCACCGATCAAACTGAAGAACAGGAAGGTCCAGGGCCAGTGATGGGGTTTCATTTGCGTAGATCGACGATGCGCCTGGCCTTGCCGGCCGAGCGTTCGACGCCGCCGAGCGGCATGACGTCGATTTTCGTGTTGATGCCGATCAGCGCCTTGATGCGGTGGCGCAGTTCGCCGGCCACCTGGCTGGCGTCGTCGCCGGCCGCGACGAACTCGGGCTTGGGCTCGACGCGCACCGCCAGGTCGTCCATGTGCCCCTTGCGGCTGACTTCCAGTTGATAGTGCGGCGATAGCTTCGGCGTTTTCAGGATCAGTTCCTCGATCTGGCTCGGGAAGACGTTGACGCCGCGGATGATCAGCATGTCGTCGGAACGGCCGGTGATCTTACTGATGCGGCGGAAGCTGCGCGCGGTGGGCGACAGCAGGCGCGTCAGGTCGCGGGTGCGGTAGCGCACCATCGGCAGCGCTTCCTTGGTCAGCGAGGTGAACACCAGTTCTCCGGGTGCGCCGTCGGGCAGCACTGCGCCGGTGTCCGGGTCGATGATCTCGGGGTAGAAGTGGTCTTCCCAGATGGTCGGACCGTCGCGCGATTCGATGCACTCGGCCGCCACGCCCGGACCGATCATCTCGGACAGGCCATAGAGGTCCATGGCAATAATGCCGAGCCGCGACTCGATTTCGCGGCGCATTTCCTCGCCCCAGGGCTCGGCGCCGAACATGCCGCGCCGCAGGGAGGATTTGCTCGGATCAAGGCCCTGCCGCTCGAATTCGTCGACGATGTTGAGCACGTAGGACGGTGAGCCGACGATCATGGTGGCGCCGAAATCCCGGATCAACTGGACCTGCCGCTCGGTTTGCCCACCCGAGATCGGCACGACGGTGCAGCCGAGCTTCTCGGCCCCGTAATGCACGCCCAGGCCGCCGGTAAACAGGCCATAGCCGTGGGTGATGTGGATGATGTCCTGGCGGGTGCCGCCGGCCGCGGCGATCGAGCGCGCCATGATGCCGGCCCAGGTGTCGATGTCGTTCTGCGTATAGGCGACGACGGTCGGCTTGCCGGTGGTGCCGGAAGAGGCATGCAGCCGCACGATGTTTTCGAGCGGCTCGGCGAACATCCCGTAGGGGTAGGTCTGGCGCAGGTCGTCCTTGCTGGTGAAAGGGAACTTCGCCAGGTCGTCGAGCGTTTTCAAGTCGTCCGGATGGACACCGTGGGCGTCGAATTTGGCACGGTTATGCGGCACGCGCTCGTAGGCGCGCTTGAGGGTGGCTTGCAGGCGTTGCAGTTGCAGCGCGACGATTTCGTCGCGGCTGGCACGCTCGATGGGCGGGGTATGTGCGGTGGTCATCCGCGCATTTTCGCAAAAAGTCGGCGCTGGCGGGACGGCTATCGACCAGGAGCGGTCATTCGCTGTCACCGTAGGTCAATGGCAGGTTTCTGAGTCGAGCAGTCGCACAGCATGTCTGGTTATCGACAACTGGCCGGCCACCGCCGCCTTGAGTTTCAAGCCAGACTCGAGCAGCAATGCGCCAGTGACCAGCCGTTCAGCCGCTGAAGGCTATCAATGAGTGCCTCACTGGAAAAGAGCTCATTCTCGCACCCCACTGCAGTATGGGTCCGAGGAAACAGGATATAGTTATGCAAGAGGTGTTTATGAACAGCTCAGTAAGTGAATCACGTGCGTTGATTCCTCACACGAATTGATGGGAAATCTCCTAGGATGATCGATTGGGTTATTAATGTCATTGAGCTACTGCTCGAAAAAACGCCTATCGTTGGAAAGATCATAGGTGCCCTCGAAAAAGACTACCCCCTCCGGCAGCTTTCGCCAGAAGAGTTGCTCAGGGAACCGTGGCTATCTGCACTGAGAGATTTTCTTAACAAAGCATTTAAAACTGACTATTCGAAGGAGTATTCAACCGAACAGCTTGCCGGTTGGATTAATACGTACAGTGAGTCGTTCGTTGTTTTTGTCCAAAGAAAGGTTATAGGCAAGAAACTCTTTTCTGAACGCATAGTAGCGACGGTCAAAATATTTCCTCTGAAAGAGGACCGCATCCGCGCTACCGGAACTTTTGACTCTTATGCGGTCACCCCCGACCAACTAGCGTCAAATGAAAAGGATGCTGCAGCAATTTGGGTCGGAGACTTGGTATCCACGAATCAGAATCTAATATTGCTAATGGTTGCCATTCGTTACAAAGTTGGCAACCTGAATGTTCCGATCTACTGCCGTACGGTAGTCAGGAAATTACGGCACATATTGTTAG
>JACDZI010000206.1 GCA_013426785.1 Rhodocyclaceae bacterium
TCGCCTGCGGCATCATCACTTGGCGTGCAACTGGCCTACTGAAATAGGCTCTAAAGCTCTCATTGTCGATACCGAGATCCTTTTAGCCCGATGCGGCCGGAGGATCTTGAATTGCTTGTCACGCGGGAGATGCCTTACGGCAAGCACAAGGGATGCTTGATTGCCGACCTTCCAGGGAATTACCTCAACTGGTTTGCCCGGGAAGGATTTCCACCCGGGGAGATCGGACGCCTGCTGGCACTGATGCAGGAGATCGATCACAACGGATTGAAGGACATTCTTAAGCCGCTCCGGCAACGATCCGGCCTATGATTGACCATGCCCGTCGATAACCAGATCGAACCCCCGCAGTCCTTCATGGTGATGTACGTCAAGCCGGGACAGACGCGCCCCAATGCGCCGCAAGACGTGGTGCTGGCCCGCTACGAGCAATGCGAGGACATGGCCACTATCCTCGCCGAGCAAGCACAGACGTTGGCTTTCAAGGAAAACCTTTCCGAGAAGGAGGTGCTGGAACGTTGCCACTGCGGATTGCAAACTGGTGATGCCCATTTCACCAAGAACGAGGCGGTGTGGGTAATTTTCCGGCTGGTGGAACTTCTCGGATGGGAAATGACCGAATTCAATTTGTCATCGTGACATCCTTCAAACATGAAAACACCCTCCATCTTGAAAACTCTTGTCCTCTTCTCATTTGTGATGGCGACAAGCGTTGCCAAAGCCGAAACCATCGGCTGCGTCACCACCGCATGGAAGCTCGTTGGCGCCAACCACAAGGTATGCGTCGAAGCGTTCCATGATCCCAAGGTATCTGGTGTCACCTGTCATGTGAGCCAAGCCAAGACCGGGGGTATTTCCGGCGCGGTCGGCTTGGCTCAGGATCCCTCGCAGTTTTCCCTCGCGTGTCGCCAGACCGGCCCGATTGATCTTCCCGCCAAGTTGCCCAAGGACGAAACCGTGTTTTCAGAAGACACCTCGATCCTGTTCAAGGAAACCCGCGTCGTGCGCCTATGGGACGAGGCCAACCGAACCCTCGTTTATGTCGCTATCAGTCGCAAATTGATCGAAGGCGCTCCCGCGAACAGCATTTCCACGGTGCCGGTCATGCCGTGGGGTGGTCGATAGATCCTGTGATGACTTTGATCGGGAATGAGATATACCCAAGGGAAGTAACGAGATAAATCCGGGAAGAGGCCGGAACAATCGGGAAGAAACGGGACGGTCACTAAAAAACGCTTGCAACAGGCGAAAACAATAACCGGCCCGAAAAATGGGCCAAGTCAGCCCAGCTTCCCATCCAACAGATCACGCATCAAACCCAAGATCGACTCGCTGGCTTTAGGAGGGCGCGCTCAAAATCCAAGTGCAACATAATCGGGAGAGAATGTTGCATGGGA
>JACDZI010000207.1 GCA_013426785.1 Rhodocyclaceae bacterium
AACGTTTGAATTCAGGGTCGCGACGCGGCTTTATGCGGCGCGTCCCCTGGAATGATGGGTTGGGCGGAATTTATTGGCACTGCCGCGTTTGGAGAGTAGGAAACCTTTGGCCTTTGGGAATGTGCTTGCTGCTCTAAGATGGCCTGAAAAATTGCATCGGCATCGTGTCCATACTGCGCCGCAAAGGCTTCACGAAGTCCGCGCGTTTCTTGAACAATTGGGTCTTGCCACATGATTCATTCCTCCATAAGCTCAAGCGGGGTACAGATAATCGGGGGTTCAAAGCCAAGTCGTCGGCAGGTGGCCTCGATCTTTGGGCGAGTTGCTGCATTTGCAATATGGGTACAGTTCCATGTCAGGAGAAACTCTACCCCATGCACAGCAGCAATCGCGACGTGGTAAGCGTCAATTTCAGCCTTGGCGGGTAGCGCGTGTTGTTGAATCAACGCCTTGCCCAAGATTTTTACCGATTCGTTTGCCTCAAGCTCAGCCAAATCGGCAACGGCTACCAAACGACGTTGCGCTGCATCGGGGTTGCCCATGCTGGCTTCAGCAATGACAAATTCGGAAATCAGTAGTTCAAACTTTTCTCTCTGCGTTTGCCACCACTCAAGCGTCGAGTTTTGGTTCGCCATTGCACGCAGATCGTTTGACGGCAAAGCAGTCAGGTAGCTGATAACAGATGTTTCGAGGTAGACCTTTGGTTTCATGTGTCAACCTATATTTTGTTGTTTTCGGGTTTGACGATTTTGCATAACCCATCGCCTTTTACGGTAGCCTCGCCTTTTCCGTACATGAACACCGAATGACTAATTGCAAGGGTTTTCCGGTTAATAGTGAATCGCTCTGTCTGCCCCAAATTGGCAACCTTCCTTTGGTAGCTAATTTCGTTTGGGTTAAATTCAGCCTCGGAAGTAAAGCCTGCGCCATTTGCTTTGTAGGTGTGGGTTACTTTTCCGGTAGATTCATTAAGTGTTATGGATAGCTCAGTAGTAAGCGAAGAGAGTTTGCAATCAAGGTATATCAGTTCGGCAGCACTCACGTTGGCCGACAATATGAATACCAAAATAATGGCAGAAATACTTTTCATGTGCGAGACCTCATTGTGATGACTTTGAATTAAGTAACGCGGCAAGCGTATGTGCATCTTGCCGTGAGAAAAAGGTTGCCACGACATCGCAAGCACCATGTTCACGGATAAGCTCAGTCATCCGAATGGGATGATTACCATAACGGAACCGCCGAAATTGTCCAGCGGCAGTGCCAAGATCGTAGGTACCCCAGGTGCGAGGGCTTGTATAGCGCCCATCGGAACTAAGGGTGCTTTGATTCAGCACGGCCTTGTTTAGCAACGATTGATATTCTTCGCTCATTTCAAGACACCCAACGT
>JACDZI010000208.1 GCA_013426785.1 Rhodocyclaceae bacterium
GACTGGCTTACTGCAGCCCCGCCATCTGGCTCCCTTTTACTCCGCCATTTACAACAGCAACAACGGAATCGGAAACTCCGTGCATCGGTGATTGCAAATGAGGACGTGTCACGCCCCGTCAACCCACCACCCGCCGGTCGCTACCGAATGGTGCGAATTGAGGGTGGGACTGCAAATGGGGACACGTGGATCGTAGAGATCAGCGTCCTAGCTGCGATCCCGGCCGCTGAAGACGTGTGATTGCAAATGAGGACGTGATCGGCGGCACCGCTGCCGCCTGTTAACTTCTCGCACGTGCGTTCTCGAACTATCGAGCATCCGAATCCGACTCGACCCGTGTATGCCTTGACCGGCCACTCGTCGCAAAGTGACGCCCGATGTTCGAGAGGCATCTTTTCGCATGTAAGGGGGCAACGCGGCGATGCAAGAACAAGAAAACACCAATGGCGAACTATCCACCAAAGTGTTTGCTGGCCAATGCCGCCTGATCGAACTTGGCTATCGTCAGGGTGGCCCGGCCGGCTATGGCCTGCGCCGCATCCTGGTCGATCAGAACGGCTCCGTGAAAAGCGAATTTGCGCGCGGCGAGCACAAGAGTCTGCAGACAGACCGCGTCATCCTGATGCCTGGCCCTGACGATGAAGTCCGCACCGTCAATTTGATCTACCAATGGTTTATCGATCACGGCATCTCGACATCAGAGATCGCCGGCCGACTGAACGCCATGAACGTGAAAACCGACCTGGGACGCGAATGGACCCGTGCCACCGTCCAGGAAATCCTGACCAATGAGAAGTACATCGGCAACAACGTCTACAACCGGATTTCCTTCAAGCTCAAGAAAACCCGGGTCGCCAATCCCAGGGAAATGTGGATCAAGAAAGAAGCGGCCTTCGAGCCCATCGTTCAACCTGACTTGTTCTATACGGCACAGGGAATTATTCGAGAACGAAATCGGCGCTATACCGACGAGGAGTTAATCGAGCGGCTGCGTGCCCTCTATGAGAATCGCGGTCTCCTGTCAGGGTTGATCATCGACGAGACCGAAAACATGCCTTCGGCCGCTGTCTATATGAATCGTTTTGGCAGTCTGATACGTGCCTACCAGATGGTCGGCTTCACGCCCGACCGGGACTATCACTACCTGGAGGTCAATCGCCTCCTGCGCCGGGTGCATCCTGTCATCGTGGCAGATACAGAGGCGCAAATCAGCGAAATTGGCGGATTGGTCGTCCGCGATCCCGCGACCGATCTGCTGCGAGTCAACCAAGAGTTCCGCGTTTCAGTAGTGGTGGTTCACCATCCACGAAACCAGTAGTTGATGATCCAAGGTGCGTATTCCACGCGTAACTGGACGGGGATTCCACGGAGACCTGGACAGTGATTC
>JACDZI010000209.1 GCA_013426785.1 Rhodocyclaceae bacterium
CTGGCTCCTATACGCCGATCTTCAACTGGCTCCATTACGGCGATCGCTGACACCCGTTTGGCGACCAAACGTCCTGTCGCGATATAAGGCAGGGCAAGTCCCTCCGGCAGGAAGCCGCAGCCCAGTCCACGCAATTGCGCTTCCAGTTTTTCCAGCATGGTGGTTACTGTAAAAACATCCTGTCCAACAGCAGGCCGATCGTTGTGCCGCTGCCACGATGCGATGTCGGCGGATAATTTGGTCGCTCAAGGGTTCTACGGCTTTCGCGAGAGGGTGATGCGGAGCAAAACGCTGCATGCCCAGTGGCTTCACCTGCAGGCCGGTGATTGCCCCACCCTCCGCCGCCACGCCCAATGCAAGATCGGCCCGACCCGAGGTCAGTGCATCCAGGGTTCCTGACAGAGTTTCCGCCCGGATCCGCAACCGTGTCGGCGGATTCAGTGCGAAGAAGGCTTCGCACAGCCCCATCACTGTTGTGCGGTTAATGATGCAGTCGACAGCATTCGTAAATTGCGGTTCCCTTCCGGTGGCAACCCGTTTGACGCGATTGGCTATCGCATCGATCTCAGTCAATAGGCGGCTAGCCATCGGTATGCTCGGCCTTGTACTCCTGCCAGAGCAGGTCGAGGGTGACGTGCTTCCTGCCCAGTTCCCGATGGATGGTCGGCCAGTCGGGTTGGGCACGTTCGACGCTGCGCGGCAGCACGGGCGGAAACAGCCGGGCCTGCTGGGCCGACTCGTCCGCTCTCGCCGGCAGGGGGTAGCCAATACCGGCGCGACTGGCACGGCGCAGGTACTCCCCAACTATGGTCGGACTGGCACCGACAACGTCGGCAATTTCTCGTTGGCTGCGCCCACATTCGTGGTGCAGCCGCAATACTTCGGCAATCTTGCGCATGGATAACCTCTTCGCCATGTGGCCTCCGGCAAAAAATCGCCGAAGGTGCCACGGTTATCCGCGCGCTGCGCGCTTACTCAGACTGTCCAGTTGCCCGTGGAATCCCCGTCCAGTCTGGCGTGGAATACGCAACTGGACTGCGGGCGCGCGACTCGAAGCGGTCATCACTGCGGCGGCAATGGACGAAGCCGGCAAGAATGCGTGGTGCTGCGGGCACGGCGTATATCCGGCCGAATTGGACAAATGGCGAGTGAGTGCGACGACGGCGCTGCTCGTGCTGTCAAAAAAAGTCGCGGCGATCTTCAACAAGGGAGAGGCAGAATGATCGGCCTCAAAGATCGCCAAGCGTTGGCCCGTGACATCGATGTGGCGCATAGCGCCCGAGACGATAGCTGGAATCGCTGCGGCACAAGTCAATAGAAAGAAGGACTTGACTAAGAGCCTATTTCAGTAGGCATGATTTCTGCTCGTAAATCTCCCATCGCAA